>PUKU01000037.1 GCA_003550625.1 Candidatus Aenigmatarchaeota archaeon | reverse complement strand
TTGGCCTCAAGTTGGAGCTAGAAGAAGAAGGCGGCAAGATACCGGAGGAGGCCATAGAGCTTCTGATTGATATAAGGGACGATCTCAGAGAAGAAGGAGATTACGAACGCGCAGACGAGGTAAGGGAAATACTGATGAACTCTGGTATAGAGCTCGAGGACGAAGACGGCAAAACAGTGTGGAAAAGAAGATAAGTTTTATAAATTTCTTCGGTAATCCAGTTGGGGGAAACTTTTAAAAGTTTTAAAAATTAATAAAAGCTGTGATACGATGGAGATACTCGAAAGGACCGAATCTGTTTGCCCGGACTGCATGAAGGAAGGTAATATCGTTAAGGTAGATGCTCAGATAACCGAGGAAGAAGGGAAGGTCTGGATCAAGAAGGAATGTGATGAGCACGGTTCTTTTCGGGACATAATTTTCAGCAATCCACATGACTACAGAAAATGGACAAAATACAAAAAAGATGCTGATGGAGTGGATGATTCTAACATAGTTAACCTATCGCTCTACGATAAGCACAAGACCCAGCCTGTTCTAACGAACTTAACTGTAACAAACAGATGCAACCTCCGTTGCTCATACTGCTTCATGAACGCAGGTGCATCAGGGTATGTATACGAACCTTCCCTTGATGAGATAGGTAAGCTAATGGACCAGGCCAGGAACATCGAACCCGTGGGTTCCAAGGCCATACAGATAACCGGTGGAGAGCCAACGGTAAGGGACGATATAATTGAGATAATCGAGATGGCAGACGAGAAGGGATTTGTACACGTTCAGCTGAACACAAATGGTATAGACATGGGAGAGTCCCTGGAGTTCTGCAAAAAACTTTCCGAAAGTCCTGTAAATACAATATACATGAGCTTTGACGGTGTGACCAAGGAAACCAACCCCTGGATAGAAACAAACAAGAAGGCAATAGATAACCTAAGGGAAGCCGGGGTCAAAAACGTGGTTCTGGTTCCTGTAGTATCACAGGACAACATCCACGAACTTGGTGAGATAATAAGGTTTGCTCAGAAAAATATAGATATTGTAAGAGGAGTGAACTTCCAGCCACTTGCATTCACCGGCAGAATATCAGAGGTAGATGATGACTACAGAAAAAGTAGCAGGGTCGACTACTCAACTATGATGGAAGCGATAGACGAGCAGTTAGAAGGAGAGCTCAACAGCGATGACTGGTATCCTGTGCCGTTTGTTTACCCCATCTCAAAGCTGGTGGAAAGTGTTCGTGGCGAAAAACAGGTGGAGTTCACAACCAATCCAAGCTGCGGTGGAGCTACATACGTTTTCATCGAAGATGATAAGATAGTTCCTATAACCAGGTTTGTGGACGTAGAGGGTCTGATGGAGTTCCTCGAAGGACTGTCGAAAAAGGGCGGTCCGATGAAGAAAACGAGGGTAATGACATCCCTGGCAACCGGTATATCGGACTTCATAGACAAGGACAAAAGGCCCGGAGATCTTTCAATCAAAAAGATACTTTCGAAGGCAATGGCAAACGGAGACTACAGTTCACTGGGAGAGTTCCACCGGAAGACACTGTATATAGGAAGTATGTGGTTCCAGGACGTGTGGAACCTTGATATGGACAGACTACAGAACTGTGCAATACATTACACCACTGAGGAAGGTATGGTTCCATTCTGTGCCTACAACGGTCTGGGAGTCGGAAGTAGGATAAGAAAAGATCACTCGGTGCCTGTTGAAGAATGGGAGTCGGAAACTGGTAGAAGTCTCAAGGACGGGCTGTGGCACGGTCAGCTAAGTTAATACTGTTAAATCTCGTCACTTACTTCCTTACCGCATTCAGAACAGTACCTAATTTCTCTGGAGCTGTTTCTTTTCTTTATATAACGGCTGTGGTTACAACCTGCCTTCTTTAAAGCATCCTTTACATCGTCCTTGCTCATGTCACCGGGAAAGTAGTCCTCCATCTCACCTAACTTTTCCTCCATGTTATCAACACGGTCTCTGTATTTTCTGTTCTCGAGTTTAAGGTACTGTAACTCCATCTCTTTGGATAGAAAGTAGTTATCCATGAAATCAAGAAGTCTTTCTGTGTCAACACCGTCCTCTAACATATCCTCGGTTATGTCTCTGAAATCTTCGTAGCCACTCGGAAACCCCGAAAGGTTGCTGAGAACACTCTTGATCTTATCCCTATCTGTGCTCATTGTACCATGTTTAAAGAGAAGCCCAAATATTTAATATTTAACGGTTCTCCGTTGGGATCAGGCAACTTATTTAACCCGTTCGAACGTAATAGTACAAGGTAGGATGTCGATAACAGGAGAGTTCATCAAGTTTGGTGGTATTGTAGGTATTGCCACAGGATCGACCATTTCTGTCTTTATTCTTGCGAGGCTCGTTGAGTTTCTCAGCCAGCTCGATAGACTGAAGGAGGATTTTGAAGAACTGTGGAAAAACTCCACCGACAAAGTTTCAAACAACGACGAACTTGTCAACCTAAGCCATTCTCACAGGGCAGCGAAAAGGCAGGTGGAAGCTGGGGATGTGGACAGACACATGTTAGAGAGGGCATCGGAGATCACAAGGAGAAAAAAGGGTATACTCGGGGGAAGAGAAAGCCAGATGTACTATGTAGCTCACAAAAAGTTCAAGGAACTCAAACAGCTAACGGACACACCAGGTAAACTTTAAGTAACTTCATCCTAAGATAGATACCGTTACATGCGTCCTCGTAGCTCAGTCTGGACAGAGCACCAGATTCCATAAGGAAGGTGAACCTCCTAAGCTGGGAGTCGAGGGTTCAAATCCCTCCGAGGACGCCACTATTTTTCAACCATGTTCCAAAGAATAAGACCGACGGCAGCTCCGGTTATCATTCCACCAGAAGCCCCGTAAGAAAATCCTACGAGATACGGTAGAGATCTGCTCCAAGCAACGAGCAGCCCCACCAAGATACCCACAAAGGTACCCCAGCCAAATGAAAAAGGTACCAACATCTTTGTATCAGTTATATGTCCTTCATTTAGAAGGTATGCCGGGATCAAGCCTATCAGTATACCACCACCTGCACCGTTTGTGATAGCCACAGTTAGATCCGTGGCCGTAAAAAAGGAAAGCCCTATAGCTACAAGTTGACCTATTATCAAACCTGATACAAGTGATACGCCTGCCATTTTTTCCGAACTTTCCAGTGACATGGGTATAGATTCTCACGGTGGCTAATAAAGCTTCTTGGATCAGGCCAAACAGTCCAAAACGTAAACGGTTCTCTTTTCAGGAAGGCTATCGGTATCCAATGTTTTTCTTTCCTCTATCTCGTACTCTCCCTTGAGAGCTCTGACAAAATCACCGGGACCTGATATAGGAACTTTCAAACCCTCCACATCGTAATGCATCGGCACAACGACCCTTGGATCCATTCTATTCGTCAGCTTTGCGGCCTCGGTTCCATCTATGGTAAACTTACCACCGACAGGAATTAGAAGTATGTCCACGGGTCCAATCTCGTCTATATCGGCCGGTCCCAGCATATGACCCAGATCACCGAGATGGCATATTCTGAAACCATCGACTTCAAAGGTGAATATGGTATTCTCTCCTCTGGCATCACCACCTGCCCTATCGTGGTAGCTCTCGAATCTCTTCAGCTTAATATCAGGTACTTCGCCGCCCTCGGGTCCATCGATGATCCTTGCCCCGGGCTTCGAAACCATGTCCCTGCCGC
>PUKU01000028.1 GCA_003550625.1 Candidatus Aenigmatarchaeota archaeon | reverse complement strand
TATACATCAAAGACTGGGGTGACTCAGAATGAACCCTTACTACCTTTTCTTAGGCCTAGGTATCTGGACGGTATTCGGTGTTTTGATAGCTAATTATGCAAAGAGGTACATGGGTATAGGCATGGAAGATTTCTTCTTGGCCAACAGGAAAATCGGTGGTTTTATATCAGCTATGACTTACAGTGCTACCACATTCAGTGCTTTCATGATGATCGGACTGGTGGGCTTGGTCTATTCAACTGGAGTAGGAGCCTTCGGTTTCGAGATGACATATCTGATGTTCACGGTACTACTTTTAGGTATATTCGCTCCACGATTCTGGTCCGTAGGTAAGAAATACAACCTTCTAACCCCCTCAGAGATGCTCTCACATAGATACGAAGACAAAAAAGTAGGGATGGTCTCCACCATAGTCTTTTTGATAATGCTCATACCCTACGCTTCCATCCAGATGATGGGTGCCGGATTCTTATTTCACGGATTAACCGGTGGTCAGGTACCGTATATGGTCGGAGTCATCATAATGGCCGCTTTCAGTGGTTTCGCTGCATTATGGGCTGGGATGAGATCGGTATCTTGGACGGATGCTTTTCAAGCTATCACCATGCTGGTTTCTGCGACAATATTACTGTTCTACATCTTTTATTACATCTTCCAAGGCCCTGTGAACTTCTTCTCAACCATCAGCAGTCAGAACCCAGAACTACTACAGTTCACCTGGAGTATCGAGATGTTCATAGGCCTATCCCTCCCCTGGGCTTTCTTCGCGTTGACCAACCCTCAGGTTTCACAGCGTATGTTCGTTTCCAAGGATGTAAAAAGTTTGAAAAATATGGTCATATTTTTCTCACTCTTCGCTTTCATCTATACGATAATCACTTCTTTATTTGGATTCGCCATCGCAAATCATATACCCGGTTTAGCGGTTGCTGACCAAGCTATGCCGACTTTACTGTCCCAAGTTCCAACGGTTTTAGCTGTTATAATTTTCGTTGGTATATTCGCAGCCGCCTCTTCGACCCTCGGTTCTGTGATACTGACCTTGAGTTCTATGACCACTCGAGACCTAGCTCAACCTTTGGGTAAGAACCTATCAGAGAAACAGCAGTTGTTGATAGGTAAGAGTACTATCGTTCTATTGATTTTAGTTTGTATAATATTTGCAAGTTTAAGGTTAGAACTAATAGCTGTTCTTTCTGCCATGGCCTCCGGTGGACTTTTGGTCACAGCCCCGGCTTTAATAGGTACATTCTTCTGGAAGAAAGGCACATCTCAGGGGGCGATCATCAGTATGCTGGTAGGAGGGTTCGTTACCGGTTCGATGTTCATATTCAATATATATCCCCTTGGCTGGTGGCCATCTATATGGGGTTTCGTAGTAACGATCATACTGTATATCGGTGTCAGTCTGGCAACTTCACCACCTGAAAAAGCTGAAGAGTTTCTTGAAGTCGTTGATGAAGAGATGAAAAAGAACGGTTTTTGATAAGTATCCAATTTATGCTTTGAATGATTTACCGTAACTCTCTAGATGCACAAAATCGTCTAAACTTTTTCTCTCCGGTCTTTCCTTTTCGGTTTTAGCCTGTTGTTCAGTCAACTCCTCTTTGATATCTTCACTGTGTTTTCCCACTATGACTAGAGTTATCACCTGATGATCGTCCGGAATATCAAGTACCTTTTTCGTTTCCTTTTCGTCATATCCTGCTATAGGATGGGCAACAAGCCCCATCTCCGTAGCTTTGAGGACCAAAAAAGCGGTTCCCAGACCGGTGTCGAACTGGTGGTACTCTCTATTCTTAACAACACAGTCGTCATCTTTCTTGCTGAAAACTGCTATTATCATGGAAGAGTTCCTTGTCCACTGGTTTGCAGATGACATCACTTCGTACATCTCTTCAAGTTTATCATCTTTTCTGACAAACACGAAATTCCACGGTTGGTTGTTGTAACATGACGGAGACAATCGAGCAGTCTCCGCTAATTCTTCGACTTGCTCGTCAGTTATCTCGACTTTTTCTAAAGACCGGTAAGCTCTTCTTTTTTGAACAACCTCGTCCAAGTTCAATTTATTCACTTCCATCTAGTAACTCTTCTACCCTTTTCAACCTCTCTTCTTTGTTAATCTTGTCTTTCACAGGATTGAATTCGGGATATATTTTTTCGTGGTACACGTCCCTCTCTTCTTTGAATAGCACTCCTATAGGGACCCTATCCTCTTCCACGGCCAGTTCCATGGCTTCGAACCTGGTCTCAGCAGGTTCTTCGATGATCTCTACGGATTCGTTGTATTTTTCGTAAGTATCGTTAAAAGTCACACAGGGCTGAAGCACATCTACCAGTGAAAAACCTTCATGCTCAACAGCTTCTACGATCAGTTCTGTCAGATGCTTCATCTTACCTGGATAACCTCTCGCCACGAAACTTGCTCCAGATGAAAGCATCATCATCAGTGGGTTGATCGGTTCTTCTATACTACCTTTCGGAGTCGATGGCCCTTTGAAGCCTTCTACACTTGTCGGAGACATCTGTCCAGTGGTCAAAGCGTAGTTGCCGTTGTTGTGAACTATCATGGTGATATCTGCATTCCTTTTAGCTGCGAAGACGAGATGAGACAGTCCTTCTCCGTATGCGTCTCCGTCGCCTCCGAAACCTATAACCGTCAATTCAGGATTGGCGAATTTCATACCTTGAATCGTTGCGATCTCCCTTCCATGTATCGAGTACAACCCGCTTAAGTTGAGATAATCGAATATCTTGGCATGGCATCCGATTCCTGCCGATATCAGAAGTTTCTCCCGTTCAATACCTCTTTCTTCTAATTCTTTCACAGTGTTCTTAACGGAGTTTAGTATCCCAAAATTACCACAGCCAGGGCACCATGTATTCTCGGCACCGGTTCCTAGTTCATCACTCATCTTATCGCCTCCTTTAATTTCTCAGCTAATTCTTTCGGTTCGAAGGGCCGTCCATCGTACTTTCTTATGACTGTTTTTGGAACGATCCTGCATTTCTCACGAAGCAGCGTTGCGAACTGTCCCGTAGAACTCTGTTCCACAACTATCACGTCTTCGTCCATGTATTCCTCCATATCCCATATCGGGAAGGGACGCAGGTATACAGGCTGCACCACTTTAGCTTCTATATCTCCCACTTTCAAAGCTTCTCGGACACTCATGGTCGTAGAACCGTAGGTGAATATCACCGGTCCGTCTTCACCGAACTCGTTTACGGTGTTGACCTCTTTAAGGTCGTACATGATTGTTTCAGCTTTAGTCCTCCGCTTATCGTGCATCTCTGTGATGACCTCTGGATCTTCTGTTGTTATACCTTTCTCATCGCTTTCATAACTGTTCCATTTTATAACATCCTCAGAAGGAGGGAATTTTAACGGTGAAACTCCGTCCTCCGTCACCTCGTATCTCTTGTAGCCCTCACCTTCGAATTCTTTCGGACTAGCCCATTCAACTTTTGAAGGGTTCAGATCCACTGTCATGCTGCTTTCGGAAAGATGTTTCTCTGTAAGTAAGATCCCGGGAGTCTGGTACTTCCAGACCATGTTCAACATCTCTCCGGCCAGATAAAACGCCTCTTTGATACTACCTGGTGAAGCAACTATCATAGGAAAATCTCCATGACCTTGATTCAAAGCGAACTTTAGGTCGGCCTGTTCGGTATATGTGGGAACTCCCGTAGATGGTCCTGGTCTGGAAGCCAGCACGAAAAG
>PUKU01000077.1 GCA_003550625.1 Candidatus Aenigmatarchaeota archaeon | reverse complement strand
TGATGAGATCATGAATAAGATCAAACAAACCAATTTGTCTAACTATGGTGTTGAGTATACATACCAAAGAGAAGAGTTTAAAAGGAAATCAAAAGAAGTCAATAGAGATCGACATGGAGTTGATTACTATGTTCAGTCTAACGAGTTCAAGACCAAATATAAACAAGCATCCATTGGGCGATATGGTGCTGAACATCATATGCAACGAAATTTTTCTGAAGAAACCAAGCAGATTTTTTCTAATAGAGAGAAGTTGAAAGAGTTTGTACATGACCTATACTACGAATACTTGGAATACTGTCTCGGAAAGAACTACCTTAACTTCGCGTTCTGGATGCTGTTTGCATTCGTAATTTTATGCGAAAGGGATAGTGTCCGCGAAAGGCTCAGCTTCGATTACGTAATGGTAGACGAGTTCCAGGACACCAACGAAATACAACTGAAGCTGGCACTTCTGCTATCCAAGAGGGAAAATATATGTGCAGTCGGCGATTGGAAACAAAGCATCTACAGTTTCCAGTACGCCTCCGTAGACAACATAAGAAAGTTCAGAAAAAGGCTAGAAAAGTACAAGGAAGAGCTTAACGATAACAGAGAGAGAATAGAATATAGCGTCGAAGACGTCAACGAAATACACCTAACCGAAAACTACCGTTCAGGACAGAAAATACTCGACTTTTCTGAACAGAGCTTCACTCTGAGAGCCAGGAGAAAGGAAATAATAGACGAAACTGTAGCCAAGGACGTGGTATCACTGGAATCAAAACAGGATTTCGAAGGAGAGATAGCGGCCTTTACGAGTAAAAAAGAGAAAAAGGCGGTTCTGGAAAGGATAGAAGAGATCGTGGACAACGAGGACTACAAAATACCAGGAAAGGACGGGGAGAGAAAGTTGAGATACTCGGACATCGCTGTATTATCAAGGAGCCGTAAGTTCGGCCTGGAACTACAGGATATGGCAAGACAGTTCGGAATACCCGCGGCCTTCGAGGGTGGGGTTCAGCTGTTCGAAACGGACCCGGCTATAATTCTACTGGCATGGCTTCGTATTATGGACTACAAGGACTCGAGGCGTGGATGGTCCGTCGTTTTAGAAGAAGCAGGTTACAGTCTGGATGAAGCCAAGAAGATATTGGACGACAAAAAATACCCCGAGGAAATGATTGAATTTAGGAAAAAATTAAACAAGGTCAACAGGATTTCAACCGTTGCTAGAAGAGTATTCGAAAAATATGGAATAAATAACGTGTTTTCAAGTAAGATAATCGAAGTTATGGACAAGACGTTCAGAAATACGTACATGAGCAGGGGTGATCTCATACGTTTCATAGAAGACTGCATAGAAGGAAAGGAAACGTATGAAGTAGACACAAGTAGAGGTCAAAACCTTGTTACGATCCAGACGGTACATGCTGCAAAGGGCCTGGAGTATCCTGTTGTTTTTGTTTCGGATATAAACGAAGGTAGGTTTCCAGGCAGAGGAAGGGGAAGTAGTAGAATAGTTTACGAGGATCCGATAGGACTAAGGAGGAAGAAGGTGTACATAGAAGACAAAATTCCGTACTGCTACGACAACTGGGAAACATACCTTCTGACAAGGTGCATTCCCGGTGAGTACGACGAGGAAAGAAGGCTTATGTACGTTGCGATGACACGGGCCAAAAAGTATCTGTTCTTTACTGCACACCCCGAAAGAGAGAGTGGCTTTTTCAGTGGTTTGAAGATAAAGAAGGACTTGGTAGAGCCTGACCTAGAGACAAAGAAAGGTATAGAAACAGAGACAAAGGAGTTTGTAATCCAGGAGCCAAAAACCAGAAGTCCTATGAAGGTTCCCGTGACGTCAATCACCGAGGTTAAATCAGAAGGCCGTGGTATGGAGTTTGGTAACAGGGTACACAACTTTGCGGAAATGTATGGAAAGGGCAAAGACGTGGAGCCAAGAAACAAGGACGAGGAAAACGTAGCGTCGTTCCTGGACTCCTTGGACGGGAAAAATATTGTAGAGAAAAGCTGCATACTTCCCCTGAAAATCGGTGGAAGAAAGATCGTTCTAACCGGAAAGATAGATCTCGTACATGTAGAAAAGGAGGAAGTAAAGCTTGTCGACTACAAGACTTCGGAAGAAGGAAAAGATGAGGAAGAACACAGAAAACAATTGAGTGCATACTATCACGTACTGAAGGAGGTCTACACAGAAAGAGAAATTAAGATGTACATATTTTACACAGAGAAGGGAAGTTTGGAAGAGATAGTTCCATTAGGAAAGGAGGAACTAAAAAGGGAAATAAAGTTTAAGAAATAATTACCAAAAAACTAGGCAAAATTCAAAAAGCCTACCACACGGATTTATGTTACCATGAAAAATGATTGTCTGTTCTGCGATGGACCGGATGGTATAGAAGAAGACCTCGTGAAAAGATACAAAAACTGGACAGTCTTTGTTAACCTGAACCAGCAGTATCTCGGTCGATGTATTGTCAAACTAAACAGACATATCGTGGACTTCTTTGAAATTACTGAAGCTGAAAGGAAGGAGCTATTTGAAACCGTGATTCCTGAACTTAAAGGAGCCTTGGAAAGATCATTCGAGCCTGACCTGTTCAACTACGCCTCGCTTGGAAACTGTGTTAGACACCTACATCTACATGTTATACCAAGATACAAAGATGAAAGAGAATTCAGAGGCGTAGTTTTCCGCGACAGAAACTGGAACAGTGACTACAAGCCGTACAACAAAAACTTTGAGATTTCAGAAGAGTTGAGACATTCCATAGCCACCGAGCTCAGGAACAGTATATAAGAATTTTATAAAAAAATAAGACGGACAAAGAATATACTCAAGATGTCTTGGATCGGGAAAAACATTTTTAATAGAAATAGATCATGATTCCATATGACCCCAGATGAGAGTAAAACCAGGGACAGGGTTATAATTCTTGCCTTAGTCCTGGGTTTAATATCCCTATCGGCTTACGCCTACGTATTCGGTCCTGTAGAATCACCCACCACCATAGAAGTTCTCAGGAACCCTGAGCTACACGAAGGAGAAAGGGTGGAGATGAGGGGAAGTGTGGTAAGCAGCCAAGTTGTTGACGGCGTTCTCTATATGGGCCTGGACAAACATGGAAGAACCTTTGAGGTATACTACGAGATAAAAGAGGACGAAGAGAGCTGGCTGGAGGACATAGAGGAAGGAGACACAGCAAGGTTCCTGGGAACTGTTCGTATTGCATCGGAAGGGAGAGTCGAAGGAGAAGAAATGTACTACCGATCTGCAAGAAGACAGACGGCTCTGGGCGTACTTTCCTTCCTGGGTATCGTTTTAATCGCTGCTGTGATTTACATAGACAGAGAAACCCTCAAGGAGATGATAGTTGATGGCTGACGGACTTACACATGTACTACTTGCTTGGGTTTTAGTGGAGCTACTCAGTATAAAATACCCATGGGTAATGAAATACAGATCCCTGGTTCTTGTAGGTTCCGTGCTCCCAGACATAGGTAACTTTAAGATTTTTTTCGGTGAGTTTGGTGCCAGTGAGCTCTATTACCTTTTCATGCCCTTTCATTCCATAGTTGGTGCACTGCTTCTTGTGGGAATAGTGACGATGGTCTTCAAGGAGGAGTTCAGAAAAAGAGTATTCATGTTGCTTGCGGCAGGTGTGGCTGTGCATTTAATAGCAGACTACTTCATAATTTTCCTCGAGGGTAAGCTTCCACTGTTTTTCCCTCTTACATTCGAAAGGGGGGGGTACGACCTGT
>PUKU01000051.1 GCA_003550625.1 Candidatus Aenigmatarchaeota archaeon | reverse complement strand
TCCAAACATAGGCAAGCCTCTGCACATAGGACACCTCAGGTCAACCATAATAGGCGACTCTCTCAAAAGAATACTTGGATTCTGTGGCCACAGATGCATAGGAATAAACCACCTTGGAGATATGGGAACCCAGTTCGGAAAGCTCATATATGCATATAAGAACTGGGGGGATGAAGAAAGACTGGAAAAAGACCCTATAGGCCATCTACTTGATCTATACGTTAGGTTCCATGACGAATCCGAAGCAAATGAAGAGATAGAAGATACTGCAAGAGAGTGGAGCAAAAGATTGGAAGAAGGTGACCCGGAGGCCGAAGAGCTTTGGAAGAAGTTCACAGAATACACCAAAAGAGATCTGAGGAAAGCATACGAAAGGCTGAACGTAGATTTCGATTCGTGGAAGGGAGAAAGGTTTTTCAGAGAAAAATCAAGGGAAGTTATAGAGGAAGCTCTTGAAATGGGTGTAGCAGAAAAGGACGAAGACGGGTCTGTTATTATAAGGATAGACGGCGAGGAAACACCATATCTTATACAGAGAAGTGACGGAGGAACCCTATACAGCACGAGGGATCTGGCCGCTGTAAAATACAGGAAAGAACAGTATGGGTTTGATCTGGCACTTTATGTCGTTGGAGTTCCACAGGAAAGACATTTTAAAAACCTCTTCCAAGTTGCAAGAAAAATGGGTTACGTCAACGAAGAAGAGCTTGTACATGTCAAGTTCGGGATGATGTCAATACCAAAGGGTAGCCTTTCGACCAGAAAAGGAAATCTCATACTACTGGAAGAGGCACTTGATAGGGCAAAAGAAAGGGCTTTGGAAGCCATAAAGGAAAAAAATCCTGGTCTGAAAAACAAGAACGAAGTGGCAGAAAAGGTAGGCATAGGTGCAATAAAATACCTTGATCTATCGAAAAAAAGAACCACAAACACAAAGTTCTCCTGGGACAAAGCCCTAAGCTTCGAGGGTTCTTCTGGGCCTTACTTACAGTATTCATACACAAGGGCCCACGGAATACTTGATAAAACCAACGGAAAGGAGGAACCGGATTTCTCAGACTTGGAACAGATAGAGTTTGAACTGGCAAAGAAAATGGGTAGATTCCACCATCCCATAATTCAGGCAGTTGAAAACTATGAACCACATAGGATAGCCACATATCTAAACGAACTCTGTGAACTGTTCAACGAGTTCTATCACAAGTGCCGGGTAAAGGACTCCAAACACGAGGCAAGGAGAGTAGAGCTGGTTAAGGCATTCAAACAGGTACTCGGCAACGGCCTTGATCTTCTGAATATACCGAAACTAGAAGAAATGTGATGCCGATGAAAGTACTAGTTCTAACAGGAGGATTTCATCCAGAGATGCCACGGGAAGAAATCAAGAGCCTCGGCGTTAAGATAGAGATCAAAGAAGGTAGCATAGTAGTCGGGGAGGTAAGTGGTTGGGAGAGATTAAAGAAGCTTGGATACTCGCACCTAGTGCTCGAGTATCTCGGAAAGTTTCAAGCAGAAGAAGATCTACCCTTCGATCCAGAAGAGCACATAAAAGGCAGCTTTGCGGCAAGGTTC
This sequence comes from Candidatus Aenigmatarchaeota archaeon, assembly GCA_003550625.1. Classification (GTDB taxonomy): domain Archaea; phylum Aenigmatarchaeota; class Aenigmatarchaeia; order PWEA01; family PWEA01; genus PWEA01. Next base: position 2,218 of record PUKU01000051.1, on the reverse strand, counting down.
AAAAAGATAGACTTCTCCGATAACTTCGACAAGGTCAAGAACCGTATACTGGAAAGACTGAACCCCCATATAGAAGAAGTAGATCTAGATAGTCCTGATACTGTATTATACTTTCTACTGAAGGATGAACAGGTCTACTGTGGGAAGCTCCTGCATGAGTTCGATGCATCCGAGTTCAGAAAAAGAGAGCCCGAGTTCCGTCCCTTCTCAAGGCCCGTATCCCTGCCACCAAGGGAAGCACGTTGCTGGATAAATCTATCAGGTATCACCGAAGGAGAGAGGTTACTGGATCCCTTCTGTGGACCCGGTGGGATAGTTATGGAAGGCAGTCTCATGGGCTATAAGGCATATGGATCGGATTCAGAAGGCGAGATGGTCTCTGGATGCAGAATAAATCTCAATTACTACAACGCGGACGATCAGATCAGAAAATGTGATGTTCAGAATCTCGGTGAGATCTGGAACAGAAAGTTCGATGCAGTTGTCACGGATCCACCGTACGGCAGATCCTCCAGAATAAGAGGTGGAAAGCTGGAGGACCTCTACAAAAAAGCACTGGACGAGATTCACGGGGTACTCAGTCCACAGGGGAGGCTTGTCATCGGAGCACCAGAAAGGCTAAACATCGAAGACCTTGTAGAGAATAGCAGATTCAAAAAAAGAAAAAAGTTCAAGGAAAGGGTGCATGGCGATCTATCAAGAGAAGTTTTCGTACTAGAAAAGACATAAATCAGTTTTTGACTCTGAGTTGGTTAACATTTAAATACAATAAGTAATAATATATATCATATGGTAAGAAAAATTACCAAATGGAAATTATTGTTCCCATATCTCCCGGACTACAGAAGAAGTTTGATCCTCGCGGACTTTGAACGGGAGCTTGGAAAGCCACATCAGACGCTTAAAAACTATGTAACGCAGCTCATAAACGAGAACATATTAAGGGTGGAAGGTGAAGGTAAACACAGGAAGTACAGGCTTAATACCGAATCTTCCCTGATATTCCACTACCTTTCTGTCTCAGAAAAGATGAGAACCGATGAGTTTCTGGGAAGGGATACCCTTGTAAAGAGGCTTTACGAAAAAATACTACCCTTCATGTCACATACACGGTTCATGATCTTCGGTTCCTACGCAGTGGAACGGGAGTGTGAAGATATAGATCTACTGATTATGGGCAAACTAACGGAGAGGCTGGAAAAGGTTCTGGATGAGTTCGGCAATGTATATATCCCCGTTCATAAAACCCATGTAAAAGACAAGGAAGAGCTGGACAGAAGATTTAAGAAGGAGTTACACAAGAAACATATTATCCTCAATGGAACGGACTACTTTGTAAGGCTTTTTGGTGATATGTATGGCGAGCTTGGACTGGTGTAAAAATCAAAAGGATGGCATACAGCTTGCAGAACCCAGTGAAAATATAGCTGAAGACTATCTGAAGAACGCAGAGGAGAGTCTGAGAGTACTCAAGATGGTCATGGAGAACGGCTCCAGGATATGGACTGCAACGATGAAATACTATATAGAGTACTTCTGTGTCTCTGCAGTACTTTCAAGGATAGGTATAAAGTCGGGTATACATGACTGTACCATAGAAGCTACTGAGTTCTTGGAAAAACATGGGGTTTTCAAAGACAACCTTTCTACACGTCTAAAGAGAAGTAAGGAACTGAGAATAGACAACCAGTATAACCTTAAGAATAGACCCGTGGATGTAGATACACAGGATCTTATGGACCTCATTCTGAAGATGAAGGACATAAAGGACAAGCTAACGGAAAAAAGAGTCAATGAACTCCGAAGTAGGCTTTTTAGCTAACCTATCCATGTAAATATTCTCTGACAGCTTCGTGGACATCATTGCGGTGTTCTGATGGTGTGTAAACCGAAAAAATATTTTTAACTGGCTCCTTTCTCTTCAGGGACCTGACAGTCTCGGATATCTCTTCCAGGGGCACTACCTCGTCGTCCTTCTTTATTCTTATATCAAACTCCCTGAGTCTTGGCTCTAGCTCAACTGTAAGCTCGTTCTGTCTGTTGACTATAATCAGATCTTTATCCAGGTCAGATATCTCAGATAGTTCCTTCTCGATTTGCTCCTCAGACCTTTTACCTATGTCCACTACCTTAGCCAGATCTTCACTGTTGTCGGTATCCTTAACGTTATAGGCCTGTTTATACAGTCTCCTGGTTCTGAGCCTCTTTACGATGTCCT
>PUKU01000013.1 GCA_003550625.1 Candidatus Aenigmatarchaeota archaeon | reverse complement strand
TACGTACCGTGCAGGTCGCCCTCGACAGTCGTCGACCACACGCCCTGTTCACCTTCGCTCATCTCGATGGTCTCATACGGATCATCGACACCATCGTTGCCGTCATAGTCCTCATAGCTCGATGTATGGCCCTTCTCATAGAGATTGAGCTCGACGGATTCGCTCAAGGGCGCCCAGAGCTTGAACTCCGTCTCGTCCTCGCTGTATATGGGGCCGAGCTCGCCGTCATAGCCGTATTCCTCGTGGAATTCGTCGCTGTCGAACACACCGTGCAGGTCAATCACGCGCTCCGCGGGTTCTTCTTCGCCAAGGTCGGCGCTGAGGGTGTATTCATACTCGAGGTCGACCTCCTCCTCGAGCGTGATGGTGCCGGTGTCGTTGTCGGAGGAGAATTCATCGATAGCGACGGAAGTGCCGTTCGCAAGCACCTCCACGTCCTCCTCACCCACTGGAAGCGTGGTCCGATAGCTGATGGTCGAGGTGTCATCGAACATTGCGGACAGTATCCTGTGCGAGGTGTCGACCTCGTCCTCATCATAATAGATGGTCGGGTCGCCCTGCACCATGAAGACTTCGACGACACCGTCTTCATCGGGGTCGGTCATGTCGATATGAAGGTCCTGAGGGACATCGCGGTTGTCCCAGTCATCCCCGCGGACGATGACGCCGATCTCGGTTGAATCCTCAAGGTTCGTCCCCTCAAGGTCGAGTTCAAGCTGCCTGCCGAAATCCGTCTCGTCCGTCCAGTGATAACGTTCGCCTTCCCCCGATTCCGGTTCATGCGGCCAGAGCCACACGGAATCGAAGAAGGAGAAATCATCGTCGAAACGGAAATAATTGATGACGAGTGTGTCAGTATCGGTCGCGGAGACTGTCATGCTTGCAAGCATAAGGGCGATGACAAAAACCCCTGCGGTCAGGAACCGCTTGATTAAATACATGTATAAACCTCCAAGTTAGTTTTGTTGGATACAATTAGAGAAAAAGGCAAATCCGCCCAGGCGAATTTGCCTTTTAAACATTTCCTAGGTAGGCCGATCAGTCAGCAATATGATTCTCTGCGTCATCCATGCTTTCGAAGATTTCACCGTCGACAGTGACGTAGGCATGATCGGAATCGATCAATTCTACTTCGCCGGTGCCGACTTCATCATCTTCAGCATTGATGAAATCCACAAAGGGGACCTGTTCTGAGTCAGGATCGACCGGCAGTTCTACGTAGTACCAGCCGTCTTCTTCGGCTTCGTCAATCTCAGGGCCGGGCCATTCAAGGTCGGCTTCAGGATAGCCATCGAACGGGTCAGTCCAGACTTCTTCGTCGCCGAAATGCATCCATGACCATACTTGGACTGCGTCCCAGTCGTCACTGTTATAGAAGTAGACGGTGAAGAGATCCTCGTCATAGTCGGTCCAGATCGTCGCTTGTTCGAGTGTGGGGAAGCGATCGACCAATGACATGTAGAGATCCGTCTCTTCATAGGCGACAGTGTAAGGGTCGCTTTCAGCATCGTCGCCGTCATGGAACGTTATATCAAATGATTCGTTCTCTTCAAGCGCCCAAGGGACTGAGATGAGATACCAATCTTCGAACGGTGCGTCCTCGTTGACAACACCCTCAATTTCATGTACCTCTTCGCCATCGTCGACTGTTGCATGGACTGCGTCCCAGCCTTCACTGTTGTAGAAGTGGACCTGGGTCTCGGCGAGATAGTCCTCGGTCGCCTCTTCAGCGTCTTCCTTGCTGGTATAAGCTACATTGTCGATAGCTATATAGACATGGTCGCTATCAGGAATCTCGACATCGTCGGTCTGAACCTCTTGCTCATCCTCATCTTCAATTTCAGGATCGATGCCATTGAAGATGAAATCTGTTCCTTGGGCTTCAAGGTCGAGGCCGGGCACATCTATATAGTACCAATTGCCTTCATCATGTTCTGCTTCACCGCCGGGCCATCCGCCTAGCAATTCAGCGGGGTCCCAAAGGTAGCCGCCTAGTTCATCCCATTCATGCACATTGTAGAAATAGATTGTCTCATAGACGTCGTTGACTTCTTTCTCTGCCAGTGCAGTCGCTTCAACCATGTCGTTATAGAGGTCTATTTCGGTGAGATAGATATATTCTTCATCGTCGATGGTTGCGTCGACACTGTTGTCGTTGCCGTCATCGACAGTGATGTCGAATGATTCATCCTCTTCAAGGACTGTGGGAACGATGATCTCATACCATTCGTTTTGGGACCAGTCGAATTCTCCTGCATCGTCATAGGGGTCTATGGTGGTTTCTTCATCGAGCGCTTCATCGTCTGTGATTTCGACATAGACATTGTCCCAGCCAGCTGCGTCATAGAAGTAGACAACTGTTACGCCGGCTGCGGTAAGTTCTGCATCTTCTCTGGAAGCGAAGAGCTCATTGTAGATGACATAGTTGTCAGTTTCCTCGGTGATGGTCTGGGTCTCAGCTTCTTCGCCGTTGCCATCATGGAATGTGACTTCGAAATAGGCATCGTTGTTCTCTTCTTCGTCGTTTTCTTCGTCATTTTCTTCCTCGTCATTGAAAACAAAGGGGATGTAGGCTGGATGCCAGTTGCCGAAGTGTTCTTCGACTTCTTCGTCTTCGACAAGGACTTCGCCTTCATGATCGACAGCATCCACATAGACTTCGTCCCAGCCTTCAAAATCCGTGCCTTCTACCGCGTAATTGTAGAAGTTGACTGTAGTGGTTTCGTCCATGACATCGAATACATGCTCGGCCGTCTCATAAGACCTGTAGGCATAGGATTCATCAGGGATATCGGGATGTGTGTAGACGAGTTCGGAATCGTTGATCAGAATATCTTCGGTCTGTACATCTTCGCCTTCTTCGTCTTCACCATTGATGATAAAGCCGATCTCGACTTCATCCACTTCTTCGGGAACCTCGACATAATACCAATCTTCCCTGTCGTCCTCCTGGACGGCGTCGGAAGAGCCCGGCCAATCACCGAAATATTGATCGCCGGCGTCATTCCAGGCATACGCGCCGAGATTCTCCCATCCGTACGCGTTGTAGAAATAGACCGTGGTTTCTTCAACTTCTCTCATGGCGAAAGCCGCATCAGCTCTTGAGCCATAGGGGCCTTCCCCATCGTAAGTCACAAAGTAATGGTCGATGTGGTTAACTGTCACTGGCTCGCTTTCTTCTTCGTCACCGTCATTGAAAGAGATGGTGACAGGATTGTCGTAAAGGTCCTCAACAGGGACATCGATAGCGTAGAAATCTTCATCCGCATCTTCAACATCGACATCCTCCAACAATGTTGCCTCTTCCACAGGGAATTCGCCTAGGAGTTCCTCTCCATCAGCGTCCTGAGCAGTGGCATAAACCTCGTCCCAGCCTTCGCTGTTATAGAATTGAATCTCGGTAGGGTCGATGTCCGGTTCAGGTTCTTCTTCTTCGAACAGACCACATGCCGCAAACAGTCCTAATGATAGAACTAATACTAGTGCTAGTAAACCTTTCTTCATCGTGCATACCTCTCCTTTCATATTTTGTTTCCATTGATTCCATTGTTTCCTTGTTTCTTACATATCCCGTCCATCGAAATGGACGGACTGGCGGATGAACGCTTCATCCTCAGGTTGTTTCCATGGACAACTTAATAACTCTGCCTCTTGTTTTTACCCCCCCTTGAACAGAATGTATATCCCTTTCGCATCTACTGTGAGAATGCGAACATTGCCACAAAAGCAAGTCCCAGGACAATAGCGATGAATGTACTGATGATGACGCCGATCAAGATGAATCTCGCACCCTCGGGATGTCTTTGTCTGAACGCGATATAGATCAAGAACCCTACGAACGGAAACAAAAATCCCAGAAAGGC
>PUKU01000068.1 GCA_003550625.1 Candidatus Aenigmatarchaeota archaeon | reverse complement strand
GTGCTTTCCTGCGGAAGAAGTCTTCCTCTTGGTAGCAACACATGGCTCGCCATCTACGACTATGTAGTCTCCTTCCTTTACGTTCTTTATCTCATCCTGCTTCGTTGGCATCCATTTCTACCTCGTAACTAGATCGACATCCTCTTTTTTAACTGTGACTCTGCCGGCATGTTTTGTAGCAGTAACTGCATCCTTGGCCAGATCCTCTGCGATGTCCTCAACAATGTCTCTGAGCTCCTCTACAGCTCCCTCGGAAATTCTATCTGCACCTGAATTCTTCGCAATCCTTTTCAGCGGCGCTAGTGGTATTTCACCCATATTTTTCACCTCTTTGTATCTTTTAACGGAAATCCTTAAAAAGTTTAACGTTTGCAGGGCACCCAGCTCAGATTAACTTCCTCGCTGACTTTATCATCTTAGGTCTCTTCAACAGAAGTTTACCGAGCTTGGAAAGGGTCTCTCCTCTGGTGAAGGCCATAAGATCATCACCTCTCAGTTCTCTGGCAAGATAGTTAAGGTCGTCGTCATCCAGATCCTCCATCACTTCCCTCAGATTTTCTACCTTCTTGAGAGCCTTGCCCCTCGTTTTCCACCATATTTTGTTGTATTCTTCGAGATTAGAACAACTCGTATCTCCCATGCTCAGGGCACCAGATATAACGTCTGAAGCGATCTTACCCGCCCTTATACCTTCTCGAATACCGCCACCATGGATAGGATTGACCTGGTTTGCTGCATCACCCACGGAAACAAAGTTATCGGATACCATGTTATCAAGAAAGCCACCTACAGGTATCATTCCAGAGTTAACCTCGACTATAGATGCATTCTTAAAACGATCGCTTTTATCTATAAACCTATCCAGATAGTACTTTGCAGTTCTGTCGTCATCTCCACCTATTCCTATTCCTACATTAGCTTTGTTTTCACCCTTTGGAAATACCCATACATAACCTCTGGGAGCTATATCTTTGCCAAAGTACAGCTCTAACTTGTTCTCATCCCTTAGTTCAAGGTTTGTCATCTCGTACTGGTAACCGGAGTCCACTAGCTGCAGGTTAGACGATTTTTTAATTCCTGCCATCCTAGTTACAGGAGCCTCAACACCACCGGCACCTATAACTACACTTGATTCTACCTTTCTTTTATTACCATCTATGTTTACTACAACTCCTCTGTTGTCGGGTAAAAGATCCACAACGTTTGCCTTGGCTCTTATGGTTGCTCCTGCTTCCGAGGCCCTCCTAGCCATCCACTTATCAAACATCTTTCTCTCAAGAACCCATCCAACAGTCTCATCAAGATCTATGGTAACATTTTCACCGTTTGGAGAGTAAACTAAGGCACCGTTTATAGACTGTGTCTTGCAGTTGTCGGGTATATCAAGATCCAGCTCTTTCACTGCAGTGGAGGAAAGTCCCTCACCACATCTCTTTGGAGATCCTATCTCCTGTCTCTTCTCGTACACAACTACATCATAGCCCTTCTCTGCCAGATCCTTTGCTGCCGAACAACCAGCTGGACCAGCACCTACAACAACAACATCCTTCATTTTTTATCACCGACAGTTATCGCACCCACAGGACATATAGATTCACAGTTACCGCACTCTATACACTCATCCTCATCGATCTTAACCCCGTTCTCTGTAAGTTCCAGTGCATTTACAGGGCAGACTCCTACACAACCACCACATCTAAGACATTTCTCCCTGTTTATCTCAAATGTAGACATATCTTACACGTCCTCTTTCTCTAATTTAAATCTTTCCGAAATATCAATACCAAGTCCCTGAAGCTGGCCCTCTCTATGTTCAGATGGTGCACTAGTAAGATAATCAAAACCCTGTTTACTCTTCGGAAAGGGAATTACCTCTCTTATGTTTGGTTCGCCCTCCATCAACATAATTATCCTATCGAGTCCGTAGGCTATTCCTCTATGGGGAGGTGCGGAATAATCAAATGCCTCCAAAAACCAACCAAACCTATCCTCAACCTCCTTTTCTTCCAATCCTAATAGATCAAAAACCTTTTCCTGTACCTTTTTTCTGTATATTCTCTTTGAACCGCCGCCTATTTCAAAACCGTTCAAAACCAGGTCGTACGCATCTGCCTTAAGGTTCTCAAAACTTTCCCTTGAGTCTCTGTCTATATTCATAAACTTCTCAGTATCCTTCGGCGATGTAAATGGATGATGTTCCGACTTCAGTTCACCTGCATCATATTCAAAAAGTGGGAAGTCCACTACCCACACAAACTCAAAATCTCTGTCATCATACAGGCAGAACTTTTCACCCAACTCCCTCCTCAAACTTCCGAGGGCTTCGTTGGCAACCATTCTCTCCGCAGCCACGATAAACAAAACCTCACCAGAATCCAAAGCCATGACCTCCGAAATATCTTCCAAAATACTTTCTTCAATATGATCCAACATTGGCCCTTCGAAACCTTTATCCGTTTTCTCTACATGTATCAATCCTGCCGCACCTTCCTTCTTTACAATATCCTCGAGTTTTTTGAGATAGTTTCCAGATATCTTTTTCATATCATCAAACTTTATCGCTTTGACAACTCCTCCTTTATCGACAGTTTCTGAAAATATATTGAATTTGGAATCCTCAACGACATTCGACAGGTCTGTTAGTTCCATACTGTAGCGGAGATCCGGCCTGTCGCTCCCGTACTTATCCATGACTTCGCTGTACGTCATCTTTGGAAACGGTGTATCTACCTCAACCCCGTAAACAGAATCCAAGGCCTCCTTCAACATTTCCTCCATCAACCTTATGAAGCTGTCTTGATCAGAAAATGAAATCTCTATATCAAGCTGTGTAAACTCGGGCTGTCTGTCCTTTCTTGTATCCTCGTCTCTGAAACAACGTGCAACCTGATAGTATTTTTCGAATCCCGAAACCATCATAAGCTGTTTGAAAAGTTGTGGTGACTGTGGCAGTGCATAAAACTTTCCAGGATAGTTTCTCGATGGAACAAGAAAGTCTCGGGCACCTTCGGGTGTAGATTTAGTAAGCTGAGGTGTCTCGACCTCTATGAAATCTCTCTCAGCCAAGAAGCTTCTACAGTGGTGTATGAACCTATGTCTGTTTATCAAAATATTCTTCCTTCCGCTGTTTCTGAGATCAAGATATCTGTATTTAAACCTGATCGATTCATCTATATTTCCTCTCTTTTCGGAATCTATTGAGAAGGGCGGTACCTTGGATTCAGAAACCACATCAAAACTTTCCGCATGAACCTCAACCGAACCTGTATCAAGATCCTTATTTACCGTACCTTCGGGCCTCTTCTTTACTTCTCCCCGAACTTCAATTAGATACTCCTTACCAACTTCACTGAAAACGCCAAAGTTTTCCGTCATGTCAGGTCCGAAAACAATCTGAGTTATCCCATATCTGTCTCTTAAATCTACAAACTTCTTCCCGCCGTGGTCCCTTATCCTTTGGATCCACCCCAACATAACTACTTCCTTTCCTATGTCTTCCTTCCTTAGCTCGCCACAGTTGTCTGTCCTGTTCACTTCCATCACCTAAAGGTTGTAGAAAAATATTGAAAAAACCACCCACAACAACAGAAACGGTGCGATCCCATTGCCTATCCACCACTTGGTGTCCTCTTCGTCCATGAACTGTTTCACTACACTGGTTGTCAGGACTAGAAGTATGGCTGCAACACCAACTGCATGTGTAGGCTGGCTTGTAAAGTTCGAAACATAGCCTGCAGCTATACCAGAAGCCGAATGAATAGCTGTGGATATTTTTTCGTTGTCCATTTTACCCCCACTCAATTGGCTACACTGACTTTTATAGTTTTTACTTAAATAAGTTTAGTTTTCAACAGAAGTCGGATAGATCGCCCTGCTTCACCTTCTCCAGAAGTCTTTCCACTGTTACCCAGCTCTCTCTAACAGCTTCTGGAAACTCACCTCTTTCCTTCAAAACGGTCTCGAGAAAGCTCCTTGTCCTGGGGTCGCTTGGATAACCGTTTCCTATCTCCCTCCCAAGCGCCTTCTCTATCACCT
>PUKU01000071.1 GCA_003550625.1 Candidatus Aenigmatarchaeota archaeon | reverse complement strand
TTTTGAAGTCGGATAACCTTACAACTACAGGTCTTGGATAGAATCCGGCAGCTATCTTCCCGATGCCGTAAGAAAGTTCCTGTATATACTCTTCGCTTCTACCCTCTTCAACCAACTTCAGTGGATGTTCTCCTATATATGATCCTACTATAAACTCCTGTCTTACAAGCCCGACGCCCTGGACGGGGTACTGCCCCAGATCAAATGCGTTTTCGGGAACCCCGACATTTAGAAAAACATCGGTTTCCGTCTCAGGTATATCTTTTATGTTTTTCTCCTCCACGTTGAACTCAAGCTTGCCTTCTAAGATCCTCCCGCGGCCCCCTGAGCAGTCAACTGTGACTTCCTGTCCTGTCTCGAGCACCTTGCTTGCATCCTTTGTACCAACGACAGCAGCTATTCCGATTTCCCTGGATACTATTGCTGCATGGGATGTTGCTCCGCCCTTCTCTGTGACTATGGCAGATGCCTTTTTCATTATGGGTTCCCAGTCTGGGTCTGTCATATCAGTTACCAGGATCTGACCCTCCTCGAAATCTTCGATCTCTTCAGAATCCATTATTACGTTTACATTTCCTGAGCCTATCTTCCGGCCTATCGCCTGTCCCTGGCACAGAACCTTTCCGTCTTCCTTGAGCCTGTAGGTTCTCAGAACATCTCCCTTTTTCTGTGAATGCACAGTTTCTGGTCTTGCCTGTAGTATGTATAGCTTATCTGTGTCTGTGTCCTTTGCCCACTCTATGTCCATAGGCATTTCGTAGTGTTCTTCTATTGTCATGCCGTACTCTGCCAGTTTTTCGGTCTCATCCTCAGATAGAACATACTTATCGCGCCTCTCACCTGGGACATCCTTCACGATGGTTTCACCGTCCTGCCATACCATCTCCTTTGATTTGTTACCCAGGTCTCTCGATACAAGACTATCGGTTGGTTTGAAGTAGCTGTATCTATCGGGGTTTACCCTGCCTCCAACTACAAGTTCACCCAGCCCCCAGCTTGCATCTATGTGAAGTATTTTATCGTATCCAGAGTTTGGATCTATTGTAAACATTATCCCCGAGCCGGACGCGTTTATCATCTTTTGAACTCCTACCGATAGTTTTACCTTGAAGTGGTCGAAGCCCCTTTCCTCCCTGTAATGTATTGCTCTGTTGGTGAACAGTGATGCCATACATTTTTTTACATCTCTTACAAGTTCATCGATGCCCGATATGTTGAGATACGTTTCCTGTTGTCCAGCAAAGGAGGCATCTGGAAGGTCCTCTGCTGTTGCGGAGCTTCTGACAGCTACCAGTGGATCCTCCATACCTATCTTCTCCGACAGTTTTCTGTACTCTTCCTCTATCTCCTTGCGCAGTTCTTCTGGAAAGTCGGAATCCAGTATCAGTTTGCGTATCCGTGAACCGGCCTTCCTTAGTTGGCCTACGTTCTCTACATCAGTTTCGTCGAGTATCTCCATTACTTCGTCTCTTACACCTGCTTTTTCCATAAAGAAATCATATCCTTCTGAAGTTACTGCAAATCCAGGTGGTACAGGAACCTCTACGTTGTTGAGCATCTCACCAAGAGAAGCGTTTTTACCTCCTACAAATTCAACATCGTTGTTGTCAACTTCCTCGAGACTCACTACTCGTTCAGGCATATGGAATAATAACCTTTTTATGTTAAAAAGATTTAGTAGTCATGGATACTATGGTCTCAGAAGAAGAGGTTATGGAAGTTCTGGAGAAAATAGTTGATCCAGAAACAAAGGTTGATATAGTCAACATGGGTTTTGTCTACAACATAGAGGTCGACGGCGGAAAGGTTGATATTGAAATGACCCTTACAACACCAGGATGTCCCATGCAGAAGGTTTTTGTGAGTAAGGTAAAGGAAAGTGTAGGTAGCATGGATGATGTTGAAGACGTTGAAGTGAGCCTAGTTTTCGAGCCGCCCTGGTCACCAGAAATGATGAGCCAAAGCGCAAAGAAAAAATTAGGCTGGAACAAGATATAGGGCTTTTCTATGAAGATCTCCGTATGCACGACCGGAACAAATAAATACCCAGAGATAGATTAAAGATTTGGTGTGAATATGGTTAAGGTAGATGAGGATGCTTGCATAGGCTGCGGTTCATGCGTGTCTGTGGCACCTGAAATATTCGATATGAACGACGAAGGAAAGGCAGAAGTAATAAAGGACGAGACCACGGATGAGGCTAAGCAGGCTGCGGATGTATGCCCTGTGGATGCTATAGATGTTTAGGGTCTAAAGAAATCAAGCTTTTTAAAAATCCAATTATTTTCTTCCGGTGAGTGTAGAAGCTCCAGTCTGTTCGGTTCTTCTATGATATCGTATATGTGTTTAAATCCACCGAATAGGTCGAACTCATCGGCTTCGAAGACTTCGATTTCTGGAACGTCTCCGTAGTTTGTATTTTTCTTGAAACCATTCTTTAATTCGAACCAGGCCGCTCCACCTCTTTTTTCTATGGGCTTGTATATCGACTTGAAGTCCCTGAAAACCCAGTTGGCCATCCTGAGTTTCTCGGAAGTGGGATTTACAGTCACGTGTCCGTAACCGGGTGGTATCAACACAAAATCACCCTCGGAAGCCTTTATAAGTACTACCTGCTCCGGTTCCCTTCCCTTTTTCTGAAGAAGATAGTGTGCCTTACCATCCAGTACTCCGTAGAGCTCTGGGAAGGTCATGCTCTGTGATATAGGATGGAAATGGCCCTTTGTTTTTACATACTCATCGCCCATCATCTTAGGCGGTAACACCGTTATATCGAACCTGAGACTGTTTTCCAGTATGGTCTTTCTGTCTCCTTCTCTGTAGAGATCCCTGTACATGTAGTAAAGAGGTGTATTTTCTGCTTGGTTTAGCCAGTCTCTATCGTAAACTACAGTCTTCATATCGTACAGCATTCTAACGTCGGGTTCTCTGTTGATGAAGGTTATATCTTCCGGCATTATATCCATACCTTCACAAAGTACTTTTCCAGCATCTTCTTGGCAGTATAGTTGTTTTCTACTGTCTTTACTGCACTTTGCATCATTTCGATCCATTTTTCCCTGTTCTTGTAGTCCGGTATGACCTCCTGTTCTATGACCCGGTAGAGCTCAAGTGAATCATGTTCATCCTGTTTATTTCTGTCTTCGAAAATTTCTCCGTTCCCGTACTGCCATCCGTTTTCCCCGTGGTTACAGGCTTCCCACCACCAGCCATCCAGCGTTGATAGGTTCAGGACGCCGTTTATTGCTGCCTTTATTGTTGATGTGCTGCATGCTTCCTTTGGTGGGACAGGACACGAGAGCCATACATCACATCCCTTGACCAGTTTCTGGGCATCTTCCATCGAGTAGTTTTCTATCCAGTGTACCGAGTTGAACCTTTCCGACTTGGAAACTATGTCGGCAACCCTTTCCTTTGACTCCTTGTATCCTGGGTGTGCCTTGCCTGCAAATACTATGTTTACCTCATCATCAAATGAGTGGAACCTTTCCATGTCACGGAATATCAGGCCAGGTCTCTTGTAGTCGGGCATCCTCTTTGCGAAGCCTATAAGAGGTTTGTCCATGTCCACTTCCGAACCCATGTGTTCTATAAGCTCCTTTTTGTGTTTTTGATGTATCTCCCAAAGTTCATCCCCGTCCTCTGCCCTTCTTATTTCATTGGATGCCCATGTGGGTATGTGTATTCCGTTTGTTACTGAAACTATTGGTTCCGTTCTGTTGTAACCCGACCACATATCCTTAACTGTTTTCAGATGTCTTTTGGAAACTGCGTTAGTTCTTTCAGAAAGCCTCAGGCCTGCTAGTGCAGCGTTGAAAGGCCTCCCTGCAATTTTTTCAAGTACACTGAATGGAAGCTTTTCTGGATATCCTACCTTGTGTAGAAGATCGTAGCTGTAAGTTGGATTCCCTGCTGGTATAGGTGTATGTGTAGTAAATCTTATCCTTCTCTTTGTCAGCTCGATAGCTTCGTCCAGTCCATGTTTTTCGAGCTTTTGTTCGAGCAGCTCAAGGGCAATGAAAACGGAGTCGGTTTCGCTTAGATGGTATATGTCCCCACTGA
>PUKU01000009.1 GCA_003550625.1 Candidatus Aenigmatarchaeota archaeon | reverse complement strand
TACTTGATGTTGAACCATCTGAGGAAAAAAAGAAGGAGATACAGAGATCCATAGACTTTGCCTACATGCAGATAACTCCGAACGGTGCTTATTCCTTTGCAGTACTGACCGGGATAGCCATATTTGCACTGTCTCTCATACTCATGATCGCGGGGATAGCATCACTTGTTTTCGGTATTATATTGCTTCTTTTCGGTGCAGCAGCGATATACCTACTTTCCGAATATCCCAACTCACAGGCCCGGCTGTTTCGAGTTAAGGCAGCAGACCAGATAATGCTTGCGATAATATACATGGTAATCTTTATGAGATCCACTCCTAACCTGGAAGGTGCTGTAAAGTTCACGGCGGAGCACCTGGGTGAGCCTCTATCACTTGACTTCAAGAAGCTACTATGGGATGTAGAGACCAGGAACTACAACTCAATGCACGGGGCACTTTCAGACTACCTGGACAAGTGGCAGGAAAACAAGCCTTTCGTAGAAGCAATGCAGATAATAGAGAACTCTATGCAACAGTCCGAGGAAAAGAGAAAGGCTATGCTGGACGAGGCCGTGAGTACTATGATGTCAGGTTCCAGGGAGATGCTGAAGAGATATTCAAACAAGCTGGAACTACCCATACTCGTCATACATGCCCTGGGTATAATGCTCCCTATAATGGTCCTGGTCATGTTTCCGATAATGATGCTAATGCTTGAGGATGCAATAAAACCGGTCTTTTTGATAATAGGCTACAACATAGCCCTTCCACTTGTGATATATCTGACAGGAAAGAGAACCCTTGAGTACAGGCCAATGGGTTTCTCGGATCCCGATATATCAAACCACCCAGAACACGTACCATCTGGAATGATAAACCTCGGTGGTAGGGATATAAAGATCTGGCCGTTGTCCGCCTTGATTTCGGTACCTGTGATAGCACTTGGTTTTTATCTAACAAGCCAGTACGCAGGCGGGGATCTCAATACACAGCTCTTCACGTCAATAATCATAACCTTCGGAATTGCACTTGGCCCAGGAAGCTACTTTTTACTGGACTCGAAGGCAAAACTCAATCTAAGAAAGGAGGTGAAGGATGTCGAGGACGAGTTTTCGGAATCACTGTTCTCCCTTGGGAACATGCTCGAGCTCGGAAAACCTATAGAAAGAGCCGTAGAGGAAACTGCAGAGAGGAACAAAGACATGGACATATCTGAAATGTTTGAAATAGTAGTACAGAATGTGAAAAAGGGTGGAATGGATCTAAGAAGGGCCTTCTTTGATAAAAAGTACGGGGCTGTGTGGCACTATCCATCGGAGCTTGTTATTTCTGTGATGAAAATTGTGCTGGATGCCGCCGACAAGGGATCGGAGATAGTCTCCAGGTCAAGCATATCAATATCCAAGTACCTCGAACAGCTAAAAGAGATAGAACAGGATCTCAAAAACATGCTATCATCGGAGACAACATCCATGCAGTTCCTGGGAACATTCCTGGGACCATTCGTGGCAGGTGTTTCCGTTGCCATGGCCGGGATGATGATATCTATATTCGAAGGCATAGGAGGTTCGCTTGAAGCTCTGGGTGGACTGGGAACTGCATCACCGGGAGTCGGTGGCATAGGTGACATGGGTATAGACGGTTCAATTGTTGGAGGATGGGGCTCCGTGGAGAAAATGATACCCATATCATGGATCCAGGTTATAGTTGGATTGTACACCATACAGACAAGCTATCTTCTCTCAATGCTCTCATCAGGAGTAGAAAACGGTCCAGGAGACAAGATAGCAAGAAGAAGGGCCGCGGGAACTATGATAATAATAGGTACCATTGTATATGCACTATCACTTGTTGTGGTATGGCAGGTTTTCGGAACACAGATAGAACAGCTTCTTATGGATGCTGTGAGATAAGGTTAGAAATAAAAAGAAAGGTTTAAAAACATAGAACAGGAGGAAAAAGATGGTTCTTCCAAGGCTCGAAAAGGGAAGTGCAGTAATCATGGTAGTAGTGGCAGGTATGATAATGATTCTAATGACCGGTACCTTTGCAACAGGCATATTCTACCGGGTTGCCAGGGATCTAATGGGACAGAACGTCATGTGTGAGGTATTCTGTGCTATGCAGTCTAACGTAAGGGAGGTCACTACACTTGACATGGTACAGGGACCCGGTGCACTGGGAACAGCTGGATGGGTAGGTGCAGGAACTGTTGCCGCAAGCAGCAAATCCATAGGTGGATGGGCTGCGGCAAAGGTGGGCCTCAAGGTCGGAGCCAAAGCAGGATCCATAGTACCTGGAAAAGGAACTGTTATAGGTGCAGCTGTCGGAGCAGGTGTTGGGTTAGCAGTAGCCGGACTACATTCACTGATCAGTAGAATGGGCCGCGATGACGAAGATGTATGGAGGGATCTAGCAATAGATCATCTAATACGTCCAGAGGGAATGGGCTGTTACTGTGGTGTTCAAGACAATATGGCTCCTTATATACATCTTTATTCGAGGGACGGTGGTGAGGAGATCGGAGAGTTTCACCTCACCGACACAAATCCAGAGGAACACCTACAGGAGGACATAAACGATACGGATGGGAATATTATTTTCAGGCATAAAGGAGGATATGATGAATGCACGGATGCGTTGCAGGGTCATAATGACTTCGAAAGCCTGGTAGAGCTCGAGATGCTAGAGGGATGTGTTATTGTATCTGTCCTCGAGGATGGAAGCGACTGTGAGATATGGGGATTTGATGAAGGTGTAGAGATAGACAACATAGAGGGCAGGACAATATACCAACAGGCATACGAACAGGATAAAATAATCCTAAACACTGGATTAAACCAAAACGACCCTGTGTACAGTATGGAAATAGGTGAAACTTTTTACATAGATGGAGGCGACGACAGACATCCGTCCCAGAGGATACTTCTTGAAAACTATATGGGTGGACAACATACATTCGAACTGTACGAACCAATCACCTGTGTCTCAGAAGAAAGGGGCGAAGGGTTGGCAAGGGACGCAGTTGAAAGAGCATGCCAACAGCAGTGCTACGACCAGGACACGATACTATGGGATGCTTTGTGTTTTGAAGAACACGAACAGGCGGGTGAATACTACGAAGAACTCCATGATGATTACGTGGAGGATCTGGACATAGAAGACAAACAAAAACTATGCCCCATCGGAGAGAAGAATGACGAGGACAACGACATAGAGTACGGACACCCATACTGTCTGTGCACATCCCCGAGGGTATACAACTGGGAAAGAGTTGAAGAAGATTGAAAGGAGATGACATGATTGAAATAAAGAACAAGGGAGCGAAGGTGATGCTTATAATAGTAGTCGCGGTGATACTTACTGTAATAGCCGGTGTGTTTGTTATCGGAATTTTTTACCAGGTTTCTAGCCACATGGGAGGCATGGATATGACATGTCCAACCTTCTGTGCTGTGCAGTCCGAAATAGAGGAATACGGTGTTCTGGACGTGGCACTTCCATCCTTCATACCTTTTGTGCGGGACAGTTCGGGTGCAGCGATGAACATGATGGCAGACTTTTTGATAAGGGACCAGGCCATGCAGTGCTACTGTGGAGTCGAGGAACAAAGCGGGAAGTACATACATGTACATAACTGGGACGAAAACGTTATAGGTGAGTTCCATATAACAGATCAGAATCCCGAAATACATCTACAGTACCATGTTATTGATACGGACGGTAACGTAATCATATCACACAGAGACGATCGATATGGTGCATACGAAGTAATATGTAACAAGGCCTTGGAACAAAGTGATGGATTTGAAACCCTCAGGGACCTCGAATTCTACGACGGTTGTGTTATGTTCTCCGTGAATACAAACCAAAACGGTGAAGATTTATATCTCCCAAATATAGGTGAAGTTTTAATTTCCACAGGATGTAGGATCTACGGCTTCAATGAGAACACAACGATAAGCAACGAAATGAAGGGACAAAGCATTTGGGGTTCTGTGGATGGCGAAAATAAAGAACTTTTGGGTGAAGCTACAATAGACGAAGTGGCGGATGATCTATCCGAAAAACTTGTCGAAGAAAACGATGAAATAAAGAACGTAGAGTATGAAGAAGATGACGATGAAAT
>PUKU01000099.1 GCA_003550625.1 Candidatus Aenigmatarchaeota archaeon | reverse complement strand
TCCGATGAGTCGGATGATACGATCTGGTACGTGGAGGCAGAACCAGATGCAAAGGATGCCGATCAGGAGCATCTAAACAACCTTACATGGAACGGAACCATGTGGGAAGGATTTGTGCAGGTGGACAATACAGGCACACTGAATGTTACTGCAGCCGACTACTCACCCAACTTCGGACATAACAGCACTCTCAACTACACCGTGGACGACGAGCCTCCTTCGATCTACAATTTGACCTCCAACACGACCACCGGTGTAGAGAATATAAATACAACGCTTAACTTTACGGTCGAGGCATACGACGAAAACGGTCTCGAAGGGGTTGTTATAGAAGAAAACAAAATGGCTGAGATATCAGAGAATGTATTTGCATTTACAGCCGGTCTCGAAGATGTAGGTTGTGGAGATATAGAAGAGGATGGAAAATGTACTATTGTTGCAACAGCTACAGACAGGGCGGGCTGGGAAATCAGTACAGAGTACATTATAGAGATCGATAATGTACCCCCAAATATCCACAGCCTAACGGTTGAAGGTGTAGACCCTCAATATCTTCCGGATCATGCACTACCTACGGAACTCAATGATACATTTCAGGTAAACGTTTCCAACAACAGACCCGATTCCGAAGTAAACGTTACACTTGAAGTAAATGAAACGATAGAAGGTAAAGACACTGATTCCGACGACTACAGATACATGTATCTTGGAGAAGAAGGAGAATATGAAAGTCTTTTCGAAGTTTCTACCAAGCCTCTTTATTTCAATGCAACAAACGGTACGTACAGAATAAGGGCCAATGCAACCGATATGGCAGGTAATAGAAACATCACAACAAATATTATACTTGTGGATACAGCTCCTCCTCGCTTGGAGTACATAGATGTATCCAAGTGTATGCCTGAGGTAAACCACGATACTGTATCGATACATGCAAACTTCAGCACTCTGGGTTCCATGAACAGATCAAGGATAAACGTTTCATGGGATGATGGAGAAATTACGAAAAAAGAGATGGAAGAGATATGGTACTACGATGCACCTCCAGGTCAAAGAGATTATGGTCTCTACGAGTACAATTTTACACCACAGGAAGCTGGATATCACAACATCTCCGTTTGGTCCGAGAACAATATACCTGAATCGGAGTGGTACGGACCCGATGAAAATTCAGATCTCATGAACGTCTTCAAAGCAATAGGAGAGACGGATTTTAAACTATACAGTAAACCAGAGATAAAATCCATTGATGGTGTGACCATGGAAGATAATATGAGCTTCATAATGACACAGAACATGACGAACGTGGGTAATGGAACAGGTTACAACGTCGAACTTCTTTCTATGGATCCACCTCCAGGAATATCTACAAACCTGACAAGCTCCGAAGGTATGGGTGATATACTTCCTGGACAAAGCGATAGTTTGGATGTCGAGATTATTGTTTCATCTGATGCAGAACCCGATAACTACAGTCTTTACCCAACGGGAAAATGGATAAATCCTGATTACACTCCCGATACTGTGATCAATTCCACACAGCTTGATGTAAAGCCAAACCCTGTTTTAATTGAGCCCGTGGGTAATGAATCAACCTTCGCATTAAAGGGCAGGACAGTAAACGCCACAAACTTCACGGTTCTTTCACTTGGAAACATCGATCTGAGTAACATAGAACTTGAATGGTATGGGGATGATCTGGATGAAGAACAGATTGATCTCGTTCCTGATGTTTTTGATACTGTGGAACAGGGCGAAAAATCATATGCTGCAATCGAAGTTGATATCGATGAGGGTGATCTGGGTGACAAATATACTATTGTAGCGACAGCGAATGCCACCGGTTCCCTGGAAGACTGTGAACCAGATTCAAACTGCTGGGATTCGAAGGAGGTGAATATAACCCTACATGGAGATTCAGAGATAAGCATAGAGAGTCCAGCCTCAGGACAGTACCCAACCGATCCGATGAATATAACCACCCGTGTTTCGGAAGGTTTATCTGGCGAGGGACTCGAAGATTACAATATTACTGTTTTCCATGAATCCGAGGAGTACGAAACTGAACTTGTGGATACGTTAACCAACGAGACCGGTTATCTAAAATGGGAGTGGGATGTTTCTGGCCTAGAGCCTGGCCGTCACAATATAACTGCAGAGATATCCGACAGACCTTCAACATATCACATTGCTACTGTTGAAAGGGACCGAAGTGAGATAGTTCTAGAAGGACTTGATGTTGATAGTGAGGAAATATCCAGAACCGTGCCTGTTGAAAATCACGGCATGGTGGACAATATAACCGTTCAAAACGACTACAACCGTTCTATAGATCTTAATCTTACTTTAGAAGGAGGTAGTCCGGAAGCATTTGATCTTCCATACAATAAGACTACACTCGACACCGGGGATATCCTTGAACTTCCTGTTTTCTATAATTCAACTGATTCCCTTGGCTCTCTGGAAGCCTGTGTTGAAATTAAGGCCGATTCGGGTGAAGTGCACTGCCCTAACGTTTCTTTGGAGGTTGTGAACATAACAGGTGATATACTTTATCCCACCACAGAGAATCTCGTGGAGGACGTAGTTGAGAACGATACCTTGGACATAGACTTTGAAATTACGGAAGAGGGAGAAAGTATCGATGAGAACATATCCTGGGATATATCAGTAGGCGAAGAGGACTGCACTGTTAACGAATATCAATACAACGAGTCCGGGTTCTGGGAACTCAGTTGCACTGCACCGCACATCGAAGGTAATCCTATAAACAATACTCTCAAAGTGGTTGCAGAACTTGTTGACACCGATGTGGATACCATCAGGAGATCGGAAAACAGAGCAGTTAGATACAGGAATGTAAGACCACCAGAATTCTCGGTTGTTTCGGTTAACTCTTCACAGGTCAATGGTACTGTCGTGGCGGAGGTCAATATAACTGACAACAAAGAGGTTGATTCCGATACAGTCGAAGCCGAATTCGAGAACATAGATGAGGAAACAAACTATGGTCTGATGGACCCACATGAGATAGTAAACGAAACCTATAGGTTTAGATTCAACGATACGAATGCCACAGGTGACTATGATGTTCATGTATATGCAAACGATACATCAGGAAATAGAGGAAAAGCACAGGGATGGTTCGACGTATACCCAAGAGTTAACTTTACGGGTGAAATATACGTATCGGAATTAGGTTTTGACTTCAGAAGACCCGGTACAGATAAAACTCTTCTCGAGTTTTCCTCAGATAGTCTTGAATACAGTTCTTCTGAAGTTGGAAACCGTACCTACGACTTGGGTATTATTCCAACGGTAGAGCTCAAGGACTACAGCCATGCCGATTATCAGATCCACAGCGTTGTGCTGAGGGATACGGAACTTGATAACGACACGGAAAATCCATTCAACATTACAGGTCGTCGTATAGGGGAAGATACAGGTTTTGATCATCCATCGGACTCTACGAACTTTACATTTGCTGCAGTGTCCCTGGAAATTATAAACCAGTCCGTTGGTATGGTTGATGTTTCCCTTAACTACACTGGAAGCACAGATCTGGATCCGATAAGCAGAGACAAACTTGCACTGTTTAAATGCCCTTATTATGACATAAAGAACTGTACAGTAGATGATTGGGAGGATGTTACAGAGGGAAGAAATGATTACGAAAATCTATTGAATACTTCAACGGAAACTTCATCCTCATACATAATAGAAGGTTACCCGGGCGTTGGCATAGGAGATGACGTCGGAGAGGAGGAAGATCACGAGGAAGAGGATGATGGAGAGGACGACACAGTGGGCGATAGAGATGATACAGGATACGATGATGAAGACGAGGATCCACATGCAGAGGACGACGACGAGCTTTATTTTGTTCATCCTGAATGGGGTAAACTTACAGAACCTCCTATAATATTGGATGTCGCAATGCACGAGCCAGTGATTCAGAGAGGACAGGAGGAGAGCTACCCACTGACTGTTAAAAACAATATGAACGAGAGCCTTGATGTAAATTTGACTCTGATGGGTGAAGCCCAGGAGATAGCAGATCTTGGAGACGAGAGCTTGGTCCTTCCGAGCGGCGGAGAAGCAATGACCAGTGTGGATGTTGATGTTCCCATACTCACAGAACCCAAGACATACAGTGGCTGGGTAGAAGGAGATGTAACAGGATAT
>PUKU01000105.1 GCA_003550625.1 Candidatus Aenigmatarchaeota archaeon | reverse complement strand
GACATAAAGAAGCACGAAGAAAGCATAGGAAAGGGACTCAAAGACGCTGTAATCGAGACAAAAAGAAAAAAGAGAGAACTTGGTGAGTGTCCAGAGTGTGGCGGCACGCTCAAAGTTATAAAAACAAAAAAGAGCCAGTTCGTGGGCTGCTCGGGCTATCCTGACTGTGAAAACTCATTCCCGCTTCCTCAAAATGCAAAGATAGTTCCGACCGATAAGGAATGTAAGGACTGTGGTCTTCCTGTATTCAAGGTGATCAGAAGAGGTAAGAGGCCCTTCTCCATGTGTCCTGATCCTGACTGTAAATCGAAGGATGATTGGGGTTCTTGAGAATCAGATAAAGCTAAACTTCTTTTCGGGTTTTTTCATTCCAGTTCCTGTTATTACTACCTGCGTTTCTCCCCCTTCCGGCCTTGACCTATGTTTCCTGAGAATTGCCAGTCTTTTCCCCCGCTCGAACTTTTTCATCTCTATAAGGCACTTTGACTGATACTTGGCTATATCTCTGGAAACCAATTCCACGCCGCCGTTTTCTATGTCTGCATATATCTGGTTTGTTATAAGAACAGGTATCTCTCTTTTCCTTGAGAGGTTTGAAAGTACTGAAAGTTGATTTGCAAGCCTACTGTTTATATCTCTGGTATCTCCGTTGCTTAACTCAAGCCTATACAGTGTTACGAGAGAATCGAGAACTATAAGACCTACATCCTTCTTTTCACATATTTTATCCAGCCTGTCTACGTTTTCGTCCTGGTTGTCAAAGTTGTCGGGTTCTATAAGTATTATCTCATCCAGTGGACCTTCGAGATCTCCTGCTATCTGACCAAGCCTTTCCTTTGAAAATCCACCTTCCGTATCTATGAAAACAACCTTTTTGCCCTCTTTGATACACGAAACAGTTGTCTGTAGACATAACGTAGTTTTGCCACAACCAGGTGGACCGTATACGTTTGTCAGCGTATTTTTTTCTATACCACCACCGAGCAGTTCATCCAGTTCTTCACACCCAGTGGAAAGTCGTTCCACTTTCATAACAGTTAAGTTTTCGCCTAATGCTTAAAATATTAACTTTTTAATTCATCTAAACAAAAACTATATAAAGTTTAGTTTATATAAATTAAAAACATGACCAAGAACCTTACTATGGACAGGAGCGGCGAACTCGCTGTTCTTGTCAGCTTCCGCATCGACTCGGATCGTTTCAAATCCAACTACCAGCGTAATAAGTTTTACCGTGGTCTTTATGGCTGGAAGCAGAAGGTCAAAAGAGATGACAAGGAGTATGTATATATCAGAAAGGGGATACTTGATGACGTACCCAACATAAAGGTCGATAAATCTGTCTACATAGTTCCCGTGGAGATGTTGGATAGAGTACTAAACTATCTGAACCTATGGAAGGGCAAGGTTAACTATAAAATCTTCAAGGTCCTTTTGGAAGAGGATAGCTTTAAAAAAATGAACACAAAAGAGAAAGAAGAGGTTACAAGCTGGGTTGATATCCCGGTTAGATAGGTGAAATTATGGATGAAAACAATGATGTCGTCAGACTGAAGGTAGGTGAGCTCACTTCCAGGGAGGAGTTTGGCAAGGGTATAGCTCGCCTTGACTCAAGGGTAATGAAAAACTTGAATGTGGCAGAGGGCGATGTTATTGAGATAGAGGGTAAAAAGAAGACAGGGGTCCTTGCAGTGAGATCTTACCCAGAAGACATAGGAAGTAATCTTATCCGTGTGGATGGACTTATCAGAAAGAATGCCGGTACTTCAGTCGGAGAAAAGGTAAAGGTAAGACGGGCTGATGTAAAGCCTGCTGAAAAGATTACACTTGCTCCGGCCCAAAAAGGGGTTGCTCTACATATTTCTCCAAATATACTGAAAAAGAACCTCTATATGCGTCCTGCTTCAAAGGGTGACATAATAGTACCAACATCGGTGAGAAGCGATAGAAGGGGAAGCCTTTTCGAGGACTTTTTTGGAGAAGATATATTCTCTGAGATGATGCCCGGCATCGGAGGAACTGAGACCAGGCTTATGGTGGTAAATACAAAACCCGGGGAAATAGTTAAAATAGATGACCAAACCGTCATAGATCTTAAACCAAAGGCCGTTGAGATACAGGAAGAGGATATACCAACAGTTACATACGAGGACATAGGAAGTCTACACGACGAGATAAAGAAGGTCAGGGAGATGATTGAGGTACCTTTGAAGCATCCTGAGGTTTTTGAAAGACTTGGAATAGAACCACCCAAGGGTGTACTGTTACATGGTCCTCCAGGAACAGGAAAGACACTTCTGGCGAAGGCCGTAGCGAATGAAGCAGGAGCCAACTTCCAGACTATAAACGGACCCGAGGTTATGAGCAAGTTCTACGGCGAGTCGGAGAAAAAGGTAAGAGAGATATTCAACGAGGCAGAAGAAAATTCCCCGTCCATAATATTCATAGATGAGATAGATGCGATAGCATCCAAGAGAGAGGAAACCACAGGTGAGGTAGAAAAACGTGTTGTGTCCCAGATGCTTACACTCATGGACGGTCTAGAGGCAAGGGGGCAGGTCATAGTTATTGCAGCTACAAACAGAGTGGATGCAGTCGATCCGGCTCTCAGAAGACCTGGACGTTTTGACAGAGAGATAGAGATAGGTGTACCTGACAGAAAGGGTAGAAAGGAGATACTACAGATACATACCAGGCATATGCCATTGACCAAGGAGGTTGATCTTGACTATATTTCAGATAGGACCTATGGCTATGTTGGTGCCGATATAGAAGCACTTGCGAAGGAGGCAGCCATGCATGCTTTGAGAAGGATACTTCCGGATATAGCTGATCTACAGGATATGGATAAACTTCCTGAGGATACGCTTGAAAAATTAAAGGTAAGTGAGGAGGACTTTGATCATGCAATGAGAATGGTAGAGCCTTCTGCCATGAGAGAGGTCCTTGTTGAAGTACCCAACGTCAACTGGGAGGATGTCGGAGGACTTGAAAATATCAAAGAAAGGCTCAAAGAAGCTGTTGAATGGCCTCTTCAGAATCCGGAGGCATACAAAAGATTAGGTATAAAACCACCATCCGGTCTGTTGTTGTACGGTCCACCTGGATGTGGAAAGACGATGCTTGCCAAGGCGGTTGCAAGCAAGTCCGACTCGAACTTCATAAGTGTGAAAGGACCCGAGCTGTTAAGTAAGTGGGTCGGTGAGTCAGAGAAGAGGGTAAGGGAGATATTCAAAAAGGCAAAACAGGTCGCACCTACGATTGTATTTTTCGACGAACTGGATGCACTTGCCTCAGAGAGGGGAAGCTCTGCAGGTGAGAACGTTTCCGAGAGAGTAGTTTCCCAGATACTAACAGAGATGTCGGGCCTGGAAGAGCTTAACGATGTCATGGTACTTGGTGCAACCAACAGACCGGATATGATAGATTCAGCACTTCTTCGTCCGGGACGTTTCGACAACCAGCTTCTGGTCCCTGCACCGGACAAAGAAGCCAGACTTGAAATATTCAAGGTACATACAAAGGAGATGCCCCTTTCGGACGATATAGACCTAGAAGAGCTTGCAGAAAGTACCGAAGGATATTCGGGTGCAGATATTTTTGCCATCTGCAGAGAGGCTGCTATGAACGCACTCCGGGAGAATATGGAGTCCGATATAGTGCGTAAAAAGCACTTTGAACAGGCCTTCGAAGATTCCAGCCGTTCTGTTACCGACAGCATGATGGAGTATTACAATGAGTTTGAGATCTCAAGGCAAAGAATAAAGGAAGAGGATGAAATAGGCTACGTGGGATAATTCTATGGAACTACCTGCTCTTTTTGTGAACTTCAAGACCTACGAAGAGGGTACAGGCGGAAAAGCAGAGGAGTTAGCAGGACTATGTGAGGACATTTTTTTGGATACAGAAAAGACTATAGTTCCAGTTGTTCAGGTTTCAGACCTACATAGGGTCTCCCAAAAAGTAGATATTCACATATACGGCCAGAGGATGGATCCAGTTGGATACGGTTCCAACACCGGTCACGTTCTTCCAGAAGGATTGAAAAGTAACGGAGCCTCGGGTGTGATAATAAACCATTCGGAAGACAGAAGAGAGGAGGACATTATAAGAAGATGCATAGATAGAGCCAGTGGTTTGGGACTGAAAACTATGGTTTGTGCGAAGGATCCCGAGGAAGCTGGTAAGATATCTCAAATGGGTCCT
>PUKU01000014.1 GCA_003550625.1 Candidatus Aenigmatarchaeota archaeon | reverse complement strand
TAAATAGTCTATCCTTCTTGAGATTGTTTACTACGCCCTGTCTCAAAAATCTCGAAGACAGGTTCAAATGACTTCTCAAAACCCTCAGTGGAACACCGTATGGATATTTCTTCTCGAACTCATCGACTATGTACACAAGGTCCTCTGCAAATCTCTCCACACTTTCCTCACGTATCCCTGATTTACCGTTCGGCATATATTCACCCGGGTTTAATATTTCTGTTTACATATCTTTTCAATATCTCTGAGCTCGTACCTCGAACTGAATCTGTTGATATAAAGCTTCCCGAGAACCGATACCTCGTCACCGTGTTCGTTTATTATACGTTCAACGTCTTCACTTCCCAGCTCAGGAAGCTCTGCAGATGTAAAGTCTCCCGTGTGGAGATACACCCTTTCCGTTTCATCGTCATACCTTATAATACCCTTAAGTACACCCTTCTCACTGTCTTTCTTCGGGTCCAGGGATAGTTTTCCACGGTCTTTCATGGTATAGTATTAAAGATAAAATCTTAAATACAGGGAAATCTTACTAAAAATCTCCCTGTAGGTTTTTGAAAGAAATGTCTTCCTTATCCTCGTAGGATGGACCTATCCTACCCAGTGCTCCGTTTTCTTCGCTGTAACTAAGCCTATCAGAATCTATATTTCCCCTGTTTATTGAGATAACATATTCTCCATTCATTTTATCACCAATTAGTAGTTAACATTCCTACCATATAAAAGTTAGGGTTATTTTTAACTTAATAGTAGTTACAATTCCAACAAATCTAAACAGGCTTTGCAAGATAAAGGTTGTGCTTGTTTCTTAGAATCTCCACGGTTATTCTTTCGCCTATTGGTATATCTTCACAACCAACCACCGTTATAGCTCTATGCTTGGCGACCCCTATTTTTTGCCCCGGGTTCCATCCAAGTGCAGCTATCTTAACTCCGACCTTCTGTCCCTTCCTGAAAACAACCGGGAGAGCATAATCACTTTCCTCTATACCAAAATCCAGGGGAGTTACGTCTAGCTTAACACTGTACTTTTCCTCCCACAACTTCAGCTGGCTATAAAACTCCTTCCAGGGTATCTCCTCTGCACTTTCTATTTTACGTCCGTGTTTGTGCTCTCTGTACTTCTGTATACCCAAAGCAGGCCACCTCTCTCCGGCACCGATTTCCAGTGCATACTCTATCAGATCCTCCACGTCTTCATCATTGATTCCCTTGATCCACACCGGTGCCACCAAAAGATCTATGTTGCTTCTAGCTATCTTCTTAGCGTTTAGAAGGACCCTTTCAAGGTCGTAGTTCTCCGTACCCGCTAGTTTTTTGGCTAACTTCTCGTTCAGTGAGTTTACAGTAAGGTTTATCCTATCCACCCCAGCCTCTTCGAGTTTATCTACCTTGTCCGGGTTCAGAAGCATCCCATTGGTCTGAATGGAAACAACATCAACACCCTTCATAGATGAAAGTCTGTCCACAAGCTCTACCATCCTTGGATAGAGCAGAGGTTCACCACAGCCGTCTATGTGCATTTCTATTTTATCACTATCCTTTCTGGCCACTATAGCACCTGCGTACTCGACCATGTAGTCCAGGGATACTTCGTATCTGGCTGCTTTTTCTCCAGCCGGACCTTCATCCACAGAACAGAAAGGACAGGAGAGGTTGCAACCGGAGGAAGGTCTTATCTGAAGAAGGTTCGTACCTCTGTCTATAACCCCAAAGGCTATCGATCCTGTAAGAGGAAGATCCACGTCCTCGCCCACACGTACTAGCTCTCTGTTTTGCATATCCTATCTTCCGGTTCAATAAATTTAAGCATCATCCACTGTTTTCGAGATATAAAAGATTTAGCATCTAAACGGTTTCTGTGGGGGTTTGAGTATGTTACTACAGTATTTATCAGCCTTCGGTGTGGAGGCCACTTTCCTTTCATTCGTAGGTTTTTTCTCATACCTATATCTAAGCTTAATCTGGGAGATAGAAGAAAAGTTCCAGAGGGAGATACCACGCCTACATCACGACGGATTCTGGTGGACCAGGGGCGAGGCAGAGGAGATGAAAAGGCGTGTAAACAGAGACTTCTGGCCCCATGTGAGAACCAAAATAGGACTTACGGAATAAAATGGAGTCATTGTTAATCAAGAAACTGGACCGTAGTTCATAAATATCGTGAATGAATCTAGTTTCATGAAAACACCGAGAAATAAGAATTGGGAAACTTCACTTGCTGATACATTCAACGGAATCCTTTTTCACAGAGTTATAAATATCTCCACCCGCAGCTTTTGCAAACTCCTTTAGATCTTCTTCATCCCACCCGATCTCTTTCATCAAATCCTCAGTTTCATCATAATCAAGATATTTAGCATCATCATCAGCTAAAATATCCCTGGCATAACCTATAAACTGGAAAGCTTCTGATTTAGGTGGAACATAACATCTCGAATTTGAAATAAAATCTTCATATAGTTCATCGGGGTCTATATCTCTGGGTCCTGATTTTGAAAACAAATCCCTGTATATCCTATCGAAGTCTACTTCTGTAACATCTACGAGATTCATGGGTTTAGGCCATTTAGGAACCTCTTTGTTGGGATCCATTACCCACCGAGAACATACAAAAGGCTTTATATCCCATCCACCCATACCTATCAACTTTCCATCAACATCTATGAAAGCTGCATAATTGTTTTCATGAAACTCATCAGAAACCGAGTAAACATCAACATCGCCTATTTGAATTTTCTCATAAAAACCTTCCGAACAGCCTGCCTCTAAATATTTAGATGTATATTTGCTTTTATTCATTTCTTCGGAAGGAATTTCTGTTTCGTTTATTTTTACCATATCATCCATAATTTCAACCCCTATACTAACTACTTAGTTACAACAACTGTATACATATTAACGTTAATACTACTTAAATCTTTGGTCTATTTGTAACCAATGAGTAGCTAATAATAAAGAATTGCCATGGAAATTAAGGAACTGGAATGTAATTTATAAATGCATCTATCAAGCCCTTATTACTAAGGATCTACTTATTTTCAATTAGCTGAAATTTGACCTTATAACTACGCTGTCTGTTACATTTATGTCATCTTTGTCGCCTTCTGTGTAGTCACCCCCTGTGTATCTTATCTCTTCATCACCTATGTCATATTCTCTTTCACAATCGATCTCCTTGAGTATTTCCTCGATTGTCTTTTCTTTCGATCCATCAAATTCCTTTGAATCAAGTCGTTCTGGAATTGAAACTTCTTCAGTTTTCGACACAGTTTCCCCGAACTCATTTTCAGCAAACTTTTCCCTGTAAATAGTACCATCAATTCTAGTTTTGTAGACCCATCCGTCCTCTTTGTATTTCTTGACCAAGGGATTTCCAGGATCAACAGACTGGTAGTCATCACTAACCGTCAGTCCCAACATAGGACCCAAATCACCATATTGTTCGTTTTCCATATTTTCACCTCCATTTTTGTTTATTTAATTTACTACCTTTAAGTTATCACACTACATATGTTTTAGTACTTCTATTATTTAAAGTTTTTGATTCCTGTGTTCTATGTATAGTGAGTAAGAAATGGAGCCGCCGGTGGGAGTTTCCGAACCTCTCCGAAGAGCCGTTCACAGTATTTTTTCGTGAACGTTTTTGCAGTTTTGCTGCAAAAAGGTTCTTTTGAACCCACGACCTGCTGATTTCTAAGCCAACTTTCATCCGCGCACAACGCGTCAACAAATCAGCGTACAAGTCAGCCGCTCCGGCCGAACTGAGCTACGGCGGCACGTAAACTCTATTCTAAAGAAGGGTTTATATATTTAAAGTTCTCTGGCGATCTCTTGATATTCTCAGTTCAACTTCTCTATCTCCGTCCAGATGTTCCCATGATTTAAGTATTTTAACCTAACCCTTTGATAGTGCTGACATGGATGGTAAATATGGATGAAAAAGAACACGAAAAGAGGAAAAGAAAAAGAAACCCGTGGAAGCTAGCCTACGAGGGCGTTACTGTGGATACTCTTGCTCAAGCCAAAATAGGTGAAGCACATAAATCAAGGTGGAAGACAGGGGATAAACCCCGTGAAGACATTCTAGAAATAATAAACATGTCCTACAGTAGGCTGGGCCCTGGTAAGTTCGATGATGACCTCAGAGAATATTTCATCCTGAGATCCGATTTGATTGCTCTGACTAAGGTCAAAGGTGAAATAGAGGCCAACAAGGATAGAAGAAAGACTTACAAGGTCGAGGAAGAAATTCAAGAAGAAATAGACGATGTCCACAGCAAACTCG
>PUKU01000057.1 GCA_003550625.1 Candidatus Aenigmatarchaeota archaeon | reverse complement strand
GTCCGCTGACGAAGAGACGGAAGTTTCGTGGGGCGTAGTGCCTCAGGACGTGGGGAGTTACAGCTACGAGCTCACTGTAGAAGCGTGGAACGAGAATCATACTGACAACGAGACGTTTGAGGTAAGGCCCTACGTACGTGAGAACCTGGGCACCGGAGATCTATCCGCCACAGAACAAACCGGCGAGGAGATAACTGCTTCCTGGGAATGTGGGAAAGAAAGAGTACGTGCAGGCGATCTGGACCTAGAGCTGTCCGGAGACGAAGAGGGGGCTGCACGGGTAAAAACTGAACATGCAACCGGATGGAAGACCGTACATACGTCAGTGCCTGTCGACACAGATCAGTCCACGGAAACTGTAAAGATTCTGGAGGACCAGCTCTCTCCCAACGCCACGGGAAGATGTAACGTAAAAATAATTCCACTGGACGAAACAGAGGCGGAGGTTCATGAGGCGGAACTAGAGATAATTTCCGGTCCCGACGTACTTGTCACAGATCTAAGCACAGAAGTCGATGGAAATGAAGTTTCGGGTATGGAGAGCAAAGAAGACGCTTTCAATGTTTCCTTACTCCTAGACAACACTGAGGATGTAAGCAGGTCGACCGATCTGAACCTCACAGTAACAGGCGAAGGCGGAATCATGGCTGAAGAGTTTATTGAGGAAATCGAAATTGAGGCTGGGAGTTCAGAAGAAATAGTCGAGGAAATAGATACAGACAACTGGGAACAAGGCGAGAAAACCATAAGGGCAGAAGTACTCATGGATGATCGTTCGAGAAAGCGTGAAACCGAAATCGTGTATGAAGATGTGGAAGTTAAAACGGAGGTTCCTGAGCTCACGTGCCCCGAAAGAAGTGAAACCTATGTTGTAGATATACACCATCCCTTCGAAGATACAGTTGTTTACACTACTTCTCTGGAAGTTCCCGAAGGCTGGGAGATAGAAGACGATGAAAAATCAGTAACTGCAGATTCACGTGGAGACTATCAGAAGACCTTTGAGTTGACGTCACCTGACAACGAAACAACAGGCACCTTTGAGCTGAACAGTACAACAGAGTACGAGTTCCCAGAAGAACAGCGTATAGTTGAGAGGACGGAGGAAGTTACAAGTGACATACAGCCTATAGTCGACGTATTCCGAGAACAAGCTCCCTATGTCGCAAACGACTCGATAATGGTATCTAGGCTGGTCACTGTAAATACTGGGTGTGATGTAGCAGAACATATAAACGTAACAGAACAGGCACCCGGAGGCTGGACGGGCGGTGATCCAAGTGGAGGTGACGAGGCATACGACAACTTCATCGAGGACGATACTGCGACTTGGCGCATGTTCGATGTAGAACCCGAGGACTACCACGTCCTTTCCTACAGGGTAAGATCTCCAAGTGAACCGACCACAGGATCCTTCCAATGGCTCGCTAACTGGACGGGTGAAGAAGAGTTCAAGAAGGAGGGTGAAGTTAGAGAAGTGGATTCGAAACATCAGGAAGAGCATATAGAGTACGATCTTTTTGTGGACACTCTACAACCTGAGAGAAATCCGAGGAGCCTGGAGCCTGAGACAACCAGGACCTTTACCTTCACTGTACGTTCTATAGGAGATGACTATATACACAGTGGCGACTGGAATGCAACATTGCCTGTACCAGAATCCTGTGAAGTAACAGACAGTGGAGATGGAGAGCTATACAATGAGAACCTGTTGAGATTCAATGTAACAGAAGAACTGGAAAACAGGGAAGAGCAGGACTTCGACTTCAACATGACCTGTGACGAAGAAGGTATATACCCACTGGAAGTAAGAGGGGAAAGAGATAGAAGGGGAACCGAGACCTTTGCTGAAGAAGTAGACTACAGCATTTCAGGTGACGACGAAAACGGAACATTCACCCACGAATTCGAAGTGCCCGGAGAGAACTACGAAGAGCTGAGAAGCCTGGTTGTAAGGACTGAACAGGAGTTCTCGGGAATGAACTTCAGTATAGGAGAGGGTTCTATAAGACTAGGGACCGATACGGAAAAAATGCTTCCGATACGGCAAAACTACTCACAGGAAGAAGGTTCGGAAACTGTATGGGCAAACAACTCGTGGATAGCGGATCTTCCTTATTCTGAGGCTCAAAGGGATTTTGAACTGGGAGTTTATGCTGATGCCATGGAAAGTCCCCACAGCGAACTTACCGTGGAAGAGCTTATATATACATGGCAGTACGAGAAGTTCTACGAGGATCCAGAAAGCCTGTTTTTCAGCGTTAAAGTATTTGATTTCCTACCAAACATAGGCAACATAACTGTAGAGCCTGATCCAGGTGGATGGGGTGAAACCTTTAACTATACGGCTGAGGTTTGGGACCAAAAGGAAAGAGAGGTAGAAGTATACCTATGGGAAAGAGAGATTGGCGAAGGATGGGAAAAGATAAATGAAACATTCATCGAAGGTTGTGGACCGGAGAACAAATGTAATGTGTCGTTGACTTATGATGATTTTCAACCAGAGGACATGGGTGTTAGAGAATTTAAGTTCAATGCAACTAATGAAGACGGGTCGGCTGAAACCGGCATCTCGATTTACGATATAGAAGAAAGTGATATCGAAGTTGAAAATATAAGGCCTGATTCCGGTGCTGAAATAAACAGATCCGATACTACTCAAATAGAAGTACAAGTATACGATTACTACACAGATACATATCCTGAAGGCGTGCAGGGACGTGTATTCGTCTCAACGCATGATGTTGATACGTTTGATGAAGGCACTGTAATGTTTACTGATGAGGATGGCATTTTCAGGAGGACCTACAGTGCACAGTCAGATGATCATGAAGATTGGTGTGAGGACCATTATACTTTAGGAGATACAGCCTATTATGGAGGCACAGAAGGTGCGGATAATTATACCGATGAATTTACTGAACCGACCGAGTTCGAACTGATCGGTGATTTGGAAACTGAAATACTGGAGCCAGGTGAAGAAAACTTTACCCAGGGCGATGAAGTCAGTTTCTTAGGTGAGATTCAAGATGATTGCAATCAACTTCTAGAACCTAATACTAATTTCACTGTAGAGACTGATGGCTTTGATGACGTGTGTACACACGAAGAAGGTTACTCGCCGGGTGATGGCCAAAGGGCCTGTGATTTAGATACCGATAATCATCCTTACGGTTGGTACAACGTTACGATGGAAAGCGAGGAAGAGAATTATAATCCCGGACTTGATAGTGATGAGCAATCTTATTTCCTAGCATCCGTGCCTGAATTTACTCAACCAGAGGTTGATAAAGAGGCTGGTGGGTGGGGTGAATCGCCTTTCAGATTTAGTACAAATCTTACTAATGAAGATGATACTTCGACTGATATTTACTTCTGGGTGAGACCCGAAGACGGTGAGTGGGAACTGAATGGTACTGATAGTTGTGCGGAATGTGATGACGAGGAATTTGTCTTTGAAAGAAACTTTACAAGGGACGAAATTGGTGATTGGGAGTTCAAGTTCAACGCTTCCAGTACATCTGGTTTCAGTAATGAAAGCTCTGTTGGGGATTTCACTGTAGAGAGAAACAAGATAGGTTTGGAGCACATCCACGGAGACGGAGAAGCTGTAAACAGACCAGGTTATATGGATGACAACAAGGAGAACCTCTCGGTCCAGATAGTGGACCTTCACCTGGACGAGGTCGTAACCGACATACCAACCGAAGACCTCAGAGTTAATGTGACGACTGACGGTGGTGATTACCAGAGCTACGAACCGAACCAAACAGAAAACTACTACAGATACGAGTTCAGCGCAGACTGCAGCTACAGGGCAATGGAACAGGATTGGTGGTTCGAACTCTCCGATAATCCATACTATAAAGACAATGTTTCGGTTGTATATGATTTAGAAGTTTTAGGGGATCTGTCCACTGATGTGACCTCGCCTGAGGATTTAGAGGGCTATGAGGGTGGTGAAAAAATAAACTTCACAGCTAGTGTGATGTCAGACTGTCCTGAAGAGGAACTAATTGACGATGCGGATCTTAACTTCACTGCCGAAGGTTCCCATGCTTTCGATGAATTCGAATACACATGCCCAGAGGGGATGCACGAAGAGGACGGCGAGTACTTCTGCGAGTTCGACAGTGCAGGGGCAGAAACAGGTGACTACAACCTGACCGCGGAGGCAGAGAGGGAGTTCTACCATCCGGATATCGACAAAGAAGTCGACTCCTTTAGAATAACCGCACCCGTAACCCTTGAAGAACCTAGAGTCTTCCCGGATCCCGCTCCTTGGGGTAGAAACAGGACATTCCAGATTTATACAGCCTATCCTGATGATGTAGAGATTTGCCTGTGGGATAAAAGCATAGGTGATGTAGAGTTTGAGAAGGTCGAATGTAAAGACGTAGATGCAACACCGGGAAGAATCGTCGAGTTCTACAAAGCCTATGAATACGATGATAAAGATGATACTGAATTCTGGGATTGGAAAATAAATGCAAGCTTGAGAGACGCTGATGAAGCACAGAACGAAATAAATGAGAAGGATTTGGTTTTAGATCCGGATAGGCTTTCCTTGGGTACAAACTATACACAAAGGGACACAAGGGTACATGTTGAGGCTCCATCACGTGCCCCAGCAGCGAACGATGATGTGGTTGGCAACTACGAACAAGTAAGGGTTTACAATACTCGTGGCGAAAGCACAACACTTACTGGACTTCACTTTAACCGAACAGTGGAAATGGAAGAAGAGTTTGATTCAGATTCGATAAAAGAATGGTCACATGAGGAAGAACCCGATATAGCTGAAACCTTTGATATGGAAGGATATAGTTGGGGATGGTCCGATTTAGAAGTTGAGATCCCCGCAAATGATTACGAAACCTTCTGGGTGCAGGTGGAACCTGTCGCGGACAGCAGTCCGTTAACTGATAGTTTGGAAGAGAGTTATAATACCACGGTTTACCTTGAAGATGAAGAAAGAGTTTCAAGAGATTACAAAGCT
Source organism: Candidatus Aenigmatarchaeota archaeon (assembly GCA_003550625.1). GTDB lineage: Archaea > Aenigmatarchaeota > Aenigmatarchaeia > PWEA01 > PWEA01 > PWEA01. The sequence continues at coordinate 12,867 of PUKU01000057.1, read as the reverse complement.
GGTAGAACAGACACTGAAACTACCTCCCCACTATGGAGGCTTGATTTAGACCCTGCACAGCCGCCTTGGGAAGAAGAGACATGGGGAGAAAACGAAGAACGTACAGCTTACAGAGGCGAAGAGACAGAGGTTTTGGTGCCAGTCTCAGCAATAAGCGGCTATGAAGAAGGTATACAGGAGTTAGATGTTAACATCTCATTACCACAGTTTTGGCATTATGTACCCGGAACTGCTGATATTGAGGGCGGTGCGAACTGGAATTTAACACACAGCATTGAGGGCGATACTGATATCTTAGAATGGGAACAGGCAGGAGATGAAGATATTGTAGAGCCTTACCAAGATAGTTCCTCGTTAGATCAGGCTTATCTTTCCTTGAATGTGATTCCTGCCTGTCCTGAACAGAGAGAGTATGAATGGAACATTAGTGGTTCTGTAACATCCAGCAGCGGTGAAGACATCGATGCAGCACAATCCCTAACCACGAACTGTTATTTCCCCGATAGAACAGATTCGCCTACCGAGCTACAAGTTAACAGGACCTTTGGAACAGAGCACCTATGGGTCGATGTTTTCGATTTAGATAGAGGAGTATATGAGACTGTCGAAGAGCCTGATATATGGTTTAATGTAACTCAGGATGGAACTAACCCGGTTGATATAACTGAAGAAGGAGACGGTGAAAGCGCTGATCAGGATGGTTATTCAAATGCGACTTTCGAGCCTGGTTGTGATTTCGAGATAGGTGAACAGAACTGGTGGGCCTATACCACGGACGATATAGATGATCCCTTCCAGGAAGATGCAGTTTCCGATGTATATGACATTACCGTTCTTGAGAATCCTATCGTGAATATAACTGAACCAAGACAGGAGAGGCTAAACGAAGGCATAAACCACACCAACTTCACTGTTGAAGTTGAAAATCACTGTGGTGAGCCTGTCACTGGAGCTGATGTTTCCCTTGTCGCGGAAACAGACGATACAGTTTACGACGAATGCAAGGGAGAAAACGTGTCAGAAGTTGAAGATGGCGTCTATCAGTGCTTCTTCAACACAACGGACAGGGAATACGGCTGGTACGACCTGACCGCGGAGGTGGAAAAAGAGTACTACAACACCAACTCAACGACCGTGGAGGATGCGATGCAGATAATGTACGAGATAAACTTCGATCCCGAGCTCTACTTCCACGACATAGTTCCGGATCCCGGCGGCTGGGGCCAGACCTTCGACTTCAATATAACGGTATACGATGAGGACGGAGACGACGTTACTGTCGTACCCTGGATATCAGAGGAAGAGGACGGTCCATGGGAGAAGTTCGGCAACCAGACCTGTTACAGGTGTGACGACAACACGACGCTGGAGTACAACCACACCTTCGATGCGTTCCCGGAGCTCGGCGACTACTACTTCAAGTTCAACGCTACGGACCACAGGTTCAACGAAACAGAAATGTCTGGGTTCAGTAACACTTCTGTCTTCGACTTCACAGTTGAGGAGAACCTTGTTGAGATAGAGTACGACTCGGGTAATGAAACTGTACTGGAGAGAAATGCTGATGCAGAAAATTTCTCCCTGCTGGCCTACGACCTCCACAGGGATACCTACATAGAGGAGAACGCAAACGACAGTATTTATGTCACGACGGACGGCGAGAACTTCACAACGATAGGAGAGGGACAGTCGGAAAACGAGACCATCAAGTACGAGTTCTCTCCCGACTGCGAGTTCAATGCTGGTGTTCAGCAGTGGACAGGTGGAACGAGAGAAAGCAAGTGGTACACCGCCGAGAACTTCACAGGCTACCTTGAAACGACGGTGATAGGCCATCTTGACAACACCCTGGCCGAACCAGAAGGAAGGACATCAGAAGCCGGGGAAGACGTTGTATTTGAAGGTGAAAATATATCCATCCTTGGAAACGTTTCCGATGACTGCGCGGGTTTAATAGACGACGCTTCGGTTAACTTCACGGTCGAGCAGGACGATATATCGATACCCACAGAAACAGAAAACGAGGGCGACGGATACTACAATACTGCTCTGAATATGACGGAATATCCGAGTGGTGACTACGATGTAAGGTTTACCAGTGACCGTGAGTTCCACACGTCGGATGAAAAACTATTTGAAAACGTATTCCACAATGCGCGATCTCCGGTTCTCCACAACCACACACAGGACAAAGAATCCAAAACATGGGGATCAAGCTTTGATATTAACGTAACGGTATACGACAGAGACGCTGTAAGCGACGTAAAGCTGTGGGTTTCACGCGCCGGCGAACAGTCCTGGGAACTTGAGGACACAGTAGAAGACGTAGTGGATCCAAGAAACGACACCGTAGAACTTGAAACACGTGAGTTTGATGAGGATGAGATCGATACATGGTACTGGAAGGTAAACGCGACGGATGAGCATGGCCTTGGTAGTGAAACAGAGATAGAGGAACTTGTAGTAGATAGAAGGGAAGTAAACATAACAGTACTCAGTGGAGAAGAAACAAATGTTACAAGACACGACGAAGAGCCGACACAAGATTCTCTTACAGCATACTTCGAGGACGCAGAGGACGGAAGCTCCCTCGGAACGGACAGTGTACGTCTTCTGGTCACCAAAGACGGTGAAAACTACTCCACAGAAAGGACGACGGAGACAAACTTTACAGGATACGTAGATATTGAGGACTACGTACCAGGTTGTAATATACTTACTGGCGAGCAGGAATGGAAGTTCGAATACATAGAGGAAGAATACGATTACTACTACAGTAAAAACTCAACAGTTAATATAATGGAGGTTTACTCTGCCCTGGATGTCAACCTCCATGATCCCTCCGACGGAAAGATATACGATCAAGGACAAACCGTACACTTCAATGCCACAGCAAAAGATGACTGCAGACCTGTAGACGAAGCAGACCTGAGACTGGATCTCCACGGAGCAAGCGGCCTGGCAGAAGACGAGGAAGTTCATGAAGTATGTGATGGTGATGATGTAATTGACCATGGCGACGGTAACTACACATGTGTATATGAAACAAGCAGCGATGACCTACCGGGTTATTATGACGTTGAAACAAACCTCACCAAGGATTACTACTTCCCCGACTCAGCTGAAAACGAATCCGTATACCAGGTAAGGAGGAAGCCTGAGCTTAGAGATCCCTCAGTTGATACAAAGGAAGGTGGCTGGGGACATCCGTACGAATTTGAGGTGGACTTCAGAGACCTTGATCACCAGACGCCCGAAGAGGATCCTGTAAACGTGACTCTATGGTATGCATACGAAGAAGATGGGGACTATCAGATAAAGGAAACGAGGGAATATTTAGATGTAGGTGGCTGGGAAACACTGGACTACACAAACAGGTTTACTCGTGAGGACTTCGACGAAGGATCCGAGATATACTTCAAGTTCAACGCTACTGACTCATACAACCTGACCGAAGAAACAGAAACGCAACAGATAACACTTACAGAAAACGAGGTCCTTGTAGGTACTCCTGACGATCCTTTACCAGAAGCCGTCAACCGCTCGGAAGACAAGCCTGGCTCAACAGCTACCTTAGAGATGGAGGTCTACGACCTTGATAGATTACAGTACGTCGAGGAAGGAGTACCCGGAGCCTACTGGTTGAGTCAGGAAGACGACGGTGGTTACAATGAACAGGTCACAGTAGAAACCGACGAAGAAGGAGTTCTAAGGTACGACTTTGAACCGGACTGTAGCTACTTGGCAGGAGAACGTGACTGGATTGCCGGTGTGCATGAAAGCCAGTACTTCGAAGACATAAACTCGTCAAGCCAGAACATAGACGTCATAGGCGATGTCTACGACTACCTGACATATCCAGAGGAGGGTTCTGAGTACGATGTCACCGACCTTATAGACATAAACTGGACCGTGACATCGGACTGCGATATCGAGGGAGGAATAACTGAAACAGAGGAGAGGATAGATCTATTCAGTGATACAGGTGATGAAGCAACAATAGATTCAAATGAAATTGTAGATCAAGGCGACGGTAACTACACCACTGTATTCGACAGCACTGACCATTACGTAGGAAACTGGTCTATAGAGATTGTATCCGACCATGAGTACTATAACAGAAACCAAACCGAGTACGGGGACTGGTTCGAGCTGCACAATCCACCACCGATTACCGAAAACAAAAGCTTTGAGCCCGAAGAAGATGGCTGGACGGAGAGATTCAACTACAGTCTTGATGTCTATGATATGGTTGGTGCGGACGTAACGTGCCGTCTTTTCAAAAATACGACAGGAACCGACGGCGACACCTTTGAGATGAGAGGCGAGGACGTCGTAGAAGGTGGACAAGGAACATGCGAGATCTACGTCGATGACTTTGTAAGAGAGGACATAGGACCCACTTCTTTCAAGATAGAGGTGGACGACGGTGAACCTGATAACCTCGACAATACCTCAGTTGCAGAGGGCCCGTTGGTAAAGAAGAACAACGCTACCATTGAATACGTAAGTGGGAACAATACAGTAGTAAACAGGACAAGGGGCGGGGAGCTTGCACTAAGAATTTATGACGATACGGCAGAAGAATACGTCGACGAAGGAGCTGATGGAGCTGTATGGATAACAGAGGACGGAGAAAACTTTGGCTCGCCGATTACCAATGAGACTAACTCTACAGGTTACCTGCCAATCAACTTCGAACCCGATCCCTTCGACTACGATGTGGGTGAGCAAGAGTGGACGGGTGGAACCTACCAGGACGAAGGATACCACGACGAAAATATCACAGAGTTCCTCAACCTCACAATCATAGGAAATCTCTACAATGAATTGATTCAACCTGACATAGAAATGCCCCCCGATGAAAGAGAAATAGAAAGGGGCGAAGACGTGTTAGTGATATCAGAGATCACAGAGATACATGAAGAAGGTCCTGGTATAGAAGATGCAGACGTAAACATAACACTCATCAATCCTGCTGAAGGCGAATCCTACAGCTGTGAACCAATAGAATACTACGGCGGGGGTGAATACAGATGCGAGAGAAATACCTCTTCGCCTGCAGAGATGTCTGGTGGATGGTACGATATCCAGATAGATTCAGACAAATCATATTATTATGAAGCTGAGGAATATGTCGAGGAAGTATTCTTCCTGAGAACCACCCCTGAAGTAGAGGTTTTAGAGTTCACTTCAGAAAGAGGCGAAGATACAGAAGACTGGAGCTTTGATGAAGGTGGTTGGGGAGAAACCTGGTCCTTCACACTAAATGTTCACAACGACGACAATAGAGATGTAGATCTTACCATGCAGGCAAGGCATCCCCAAGCAACTGGCGGTGAATGGGAGGACGGAATAAATGAAATAATAGAGTCGCCAGAAAACGAAGAAGTGGTTATAGAATACAACGACTACGACGAAGGGCTGAACTTCAACTTCATGGAATATAGGGACTCGGACTGGGAATTCAGATTCGAAGCTGAAGACCTACCCGAAAGAGATCTCGTCGGACACACAGAAGAGGATGGAATTACTATAAAGGAGAACCTAGTTGATGTAGAGCTTGTCAGTGGCCACGAAGAAACTGTGTGGAGGAACGGTACAGATACATTGGACCTTGTGCTAGATGTAGAAGACAGATACAATCCTGATGTATCGACAAGCGGCCATGGCTTTACATTCTGGGTAACCCAAGACGGAGAAAACTACGACAGCTACAGTCTTTCAATAAACGGTACTGGATACGGACATCTTGGATTTGAACCTGGTTGTAGCTATGAGACAGGAGAACAAGACTGGAAGGGTGGTGTAGTTGACGAGTACTTCGTTGATACAAATTCCTCAAAGCACGACTTGACAATAAGATCCTATTTAGAACCAAATATCACATATCCACGAGGCCATTCGGTAATAGGAGGTGAAGTAATAAATCTCACAAGTACAGTAGAAGACGATTGTGGGTATGTAACCGGCGCTGAAACCGAGTACACCTACTACAGCTACATAGACTTCGACTGTGAGGACACAATAGACCTAGGCAACGGTACCTACGTATGTGAATTTGATACAGGAAGAGCTGGTTACGGCTGGGATGATGTAGAGGTATTCACTCGAAAAGAATACCACGCTCCGTATCCCGACATGGAGTCATACTACCTCGAAGACGCTATACATGTCTCAAGTGAACCCGAACTGGACAACCAGGAAATCACGCCTGAAGAAGGATACTGGGGCGAAACCTACGAGTTCTATGTAGAGCTTACCGACAGTGATGAGGTCGAGAACAACGTAAGCATCTGGAAAAGACAGGAAGATGAAGACTGGGAGCTTATAGACTGGGACTTGGTTTCTCCAAGATACACCAATTATCCCGTTGAGTTTGAAACCACCTTCAACGGTACGGATATAGGTGAGAACGAGTTCATCTTCAAGACTGAAGACGCTCATGGACATACAGAAAATACCACACCGGAAAAATTCACACTTGAGCCGAATCCCGTGTCCTTGTCAGTAGACGAAACCACGGACGATGAGCTAAGGAGAGTAGATGACTCAGCGACCTTTAACTTCAGTATATATGATGAAGTCCGCGGAACACTCGCAGACAACGCTTCAGGAACTGTATGGGCTACAGAAGACGGAGAAAGTTACACTGTTGAAATGAACTGTATTTCCGATAAGGGTTACTGTAGCGTTGATTACGAAACAGACTGCAGTTCCGAGGTTGGACCACAGTACTGGAAAGGAGGTGTAGAGGATCCCTGGTATCAGGAGAAAAACCTCACAGATACAGATTTCACAGTATTCGGCCAGCTCTACAGCCATATTGATAATCCTGAAGAAGGCGCTAATCTAAGCAGAACAGAGGAATACGATCTCAACTCGACTGTAACGACCGACTGTATAGACGATCCACTTGACGAGGACGTGGAAGTGGTGTGGTATAAAGAAAATCGTATAGACGAAAATTCCATAGGAACAGGACATAATATAACCTGGGAGGTTCTTCCGGAAACAGATCTAGGAGAAACAGATCTTATCGCAGAGAGCAGCCGGGACTACTACGACGACGGCGTAGAGTATATAGATATATCTATATTCGGCTGGAGCAGCTTGGAAGACCTTCAGCCCGAAGACGGCAGCGTACACTCCTACGGTGACTGGATAGATGTAAGCTGCACGGTTCGGGAAAACTCGACAAACGAACCGATAGAGGGATACAATGCAGAGATATGGAAGGAGTATCCAGAGGACTACGAGGATGAAGACGTCGAACTCTTCCTAGAGGGCGAAACTGATGAAGAAGGTGAGCTTGCTGAGGAATGGTTCAGTTATGGTTATCCCGGAGGAAACTACACATTTACCTGCAACATAACCGACGATCCAGAACTGTACTACGATGCCTACGAGACAGAGATAGAATCGGAAATGCTCCTTGAGAGAAGGCTCCATATAGAAGACATAGATCCCTCTCCAGAGTCCATATACAGAAACGATTCGTACGATCCTTCCGAGTCTGAGATATCGGTAGAAGTGAACGAAGGTGAGGAGGATGCTGAAAATGCAAACGTCACAGTTTACGACGAGTCAGGGTTTGTGGACTGGTGCGACACCGGAGAGGACGGCGAGTGCACAGTAACTTACAGCTTCTCAGACGAAATAGACCCTGATATCTACACGTTATACGTAAACGCCACACACGACGAAGCGATGCCATCGGAAACCAATGAAACAGAAGTAGAGGCTAGGGGCAGGTTGTACACAGAGATAATATATCCAGAAGAAGGCGCGGGACTTTCAAAGGACACGGGAACAGAGGTACAGACAAACATCAGGACTGAGAACTACGAAGAACCTCCTGAAGAAGCAGAGGTAGTTTGGGAAAACGCAACCGGAGACTGGCTGTGGCAGTACGACGCCGGATTAGAAGAGAATGAAACAGTACCGAGTGGGAGAATGGCAGAACAGGAAACGGGCGAAACCTTCTGGACAGCAGGCGTATCGTACGACCATTTCGACAACGTAGAAGATACGGTCGACGTCGAAATACACGGCCTCGCAGGAGCAAGGATAGTCAGCCCAGAAGACGAGGAAGAACTTCCTTTCCCCGACGAATTCAATCTCACATCAATGGTAGAGGACACTGAGGCAAGGTCTGGAATATCAGGGTATAATTTCAATCTTTCCTACAGGTGGGACGATTGGGATGAAGACAACTACACCTACATAGGGGAGTTCATGACCAACGAAACCGGACTGTACTCACATGAATTCCTCCCCTACAAAGAAGGAACACTCCACTTCAGGATGGAAATAGGGGACAACGAGACCCAGATGTACACCGCCGAGGAAGGCGAGGAAGTTGCACATGCAGAGTACAGTATAAAGGATATAGACCCACCCGAGTTCGTCAGCGTCGAAGCAGACCCCAGGAGCCTGGAAGCAAACTACGAAGAAACTAATATAACAGCCAACGTGACCGACAACCATAGGATAGAGGACGTTGCGGCAATTATTCAAAGGCCAGATGGAACTACAGAATACCTAAACATGGAGAATATAACTCCTTACAGGGACCACGGTAGGTTCGGGGAGCAGGCTGTTTTCTCTGTGAACTATACACCTGAGGCGGGCGGCGAGCATGATGTATACGTGTGGGCAGAGGACGAAAACAATGATAACGAGACCTTTGTTGAAACACTCGAAGTCTTCGGTGAAACCGAGGGGAAAGTTCTCTTAGAGCCGCAGTACGAAGTCGCGGGAAGAATAACACAAGAAGAGGGGTACACCTACGAGGCCGAAGTTGCATTCGAGAACGAAGGACCAGCTACAGCCTATAGCGTTAACATGACACCCAGCGACGATCTCGGTGAAGACGTGGAATACAGTGAAGAAAAGATCGAATGTGGAAATATTAGTGTGGATGATGTCTGCACTTCGGAGCTCGATATAACGGTTCCTCCAGGAACAACACCACAGATATTCTATAAAAACTTAGAAGCGTCCTGGTCCAATCCTGATTTCTCAGAGAGCAACCAGACCAATACAACGGAAGTTACGGTTTCCAGCAACCCCGAACCCAGGGTCGAAGTTACAGAAATCGATGGTGAGGAAGCAGAGGGTGAACAAAGAAGGGTATTAAACACAACCACACCACACGGAAGAGAAACCGAAATGGCAGACGTGGCCTTCAGATCATTCGGAAATGATGCGTTATACGATATCGAAGCAGAGTTCCTTGAAGGCAATCTATTTGTTGACTGTCCCGAATGTGAGCTCTCATTATCAACGGAACCGACGGGCTTATTGGACGCAGGAGAAGACATAAACTCAGAAGTGGTCCTGGACGTTCCTGACCATCAACCGCCTGGAAACTACTGGACTACACTCAGGTTCAATACATCTAATGCAGGCTACGACGAGATAACAGTAAACGCTACAGTTCCTGTGAACGAATCATGGCCACGTGAACCCGAAACGTTCGGCGAGATTCCAGTCAAACCAGGTGAAAGCGGCACGTTAGGAAACATAACGACAGAGAATATAGGAAATGTCAAGATTACTCTGGATGTATGGAGATCAGGCGAGGGCGCAGGACTGATAGACGCTTATCCAACAGGGGCTCCCGATACTACCTCCTTCGATCTGGCTCCGGGAGCAGGCAGAAAGGTAGCCGTCGAATACAGTATACCCTACGACGAACCAAGTGACGTAGTAGACGCGAGTGTTACCTTGGATGCAGTAGACTACGGATATCCCCCTGATCAGGACACGACCATAACCTTTGACATACAAGATCGCGGGCCCTACATAAGCAATGTAACAGCCGACCCAAGTATATTTGAAGCGACCTACGGTGAGACCGATATCTCCGCAAATGTCACCGACATATACGAAATGCATGACGTCTGGTTCAACGTGACGCAGCCAGACAATGAAACATACATACAGGAAATGAATGAGACATATGATGACTTGTACAAGGCGACCTACTCCACAAACAAGACAGGAAACCATAGCGTGAGAGTATGTGGAAACAGTACTAATCCTGTAAAGGAAAAGACGATGACCGAATGTTCAGATCCAATAAACGTAACCGCAGAGGACGAAGGCCATGTAACAGCCACCCCAGAAGAAGACCCCATTGTGGTAGACAGCGTTACTATACTTGAGGATTACACAGAAGAACTATCCATAGAAATAGAAAACAGAGGCGCCAGGGTCGAGGATGTAATGCTCAGCCTCCATGACATCGGTGAGAATGTAACGCTTGATGAATCTTCTATCAGTATCGGAGACCTTGCAGGAGGTGAAACCACTGATTTAGAAGTAATGATGACTGTTGATGAAGGCACTGAACCAGACATCCAGGAAATCAAATTGGAGTTGGACTGGGAAAATCCACTTGCCGATGAAGAGAACGAAGAAGGCGAAAGCAGTAGGGAGGTGGATGTTTTGATCGAAGAAAATCCGTATATGCACCTAACTGAATCCCTGGCCTTTGCTCTGGACGACGGACAGACGGAGAGCAGAGATATAACCTTCACCTCTTCAGGAAATGTTGATATAGAAAACGCCACGGTAGATTGTAAAACAGGTCCTGCATGCGATGATCTGGTCACCAATATAACCCCGAAGGAAAACATATCGGCAGAAATAGGTGAAGATGAGGTCTTCAATATAACGGTGAGCGTACCTGAACAGTATCCGGCAGGACTACACGAAGGAGTGATTGAGTTCAGGGACGATGACGACGAGCTGATAAACAATGAAACGTTAGAAGTCGAGGTCGATGTGGACATAGAATGGGAACAGGAGCCTGATGAGCTTGAACTTACAGGCCTTTCCGGCGAAGAAGAAGTCCTGGGAACAATAACTTTCTACAACCTTGGAACAGTAAACGCTACCCTCAACCTAACTGTGCTGGATGAAATCAGCGAGCATGTGGAGCTCGAAGATGAAGAAATACTTGTACCGCATGGCGGTTCAGAAGAAACTACCGTGTTTACGGATATACCGCATACCGAGGACCACCAAACCTTCACAGGGACGTTAAGAGCAGAAAACGAAACCTTTGAAGATACCGACCTTGAGCTGACAGCAGTGCCTTATTATGTCAGTATAGACAGTCCAACAGAAGGGGAACCAGTTCTAGGTCCTGAGCCGGAAGATACTATCAGTACAAACGTGAGTGTCACCTTTGGCTCGGACGAAGGCTTTGAACATATAGACGAAGACGTAGAGTTTGATGTAGTACTCGAGAACCACACGCATTCACTTGAAGGCGAGGTCGAAAGTGCAGAATATATAGAGGATGTTGATCTCTGGGAAATAAGCTTCCAGAGCGAAGCGGATGAAGGACATGCGTACGATTTGAATGTAACAGCCGATCATGATACCCAAGACGATATAACTGAGCATCACGTCCGGTCAGACATCGAGGAGGACGCTGTAATCTACAACGACACTGAACCACCTGAAATAGATATAGGTCTACCTCTGGAGGTAGAAGGAGGTTCAGTTGTTACCGCAGAAATAAACGTTACGGATTCGGGCCTCGTGGACATCGGGAGCGTTGAAGGCAGGTTCGATCCACCCGATGAAAATGTTACGGAAGAGTTCGAGCCGGAGTTCCTTCATAGAGAAGTAAATACATATCAGTTCGAAGAGGACTTTACTGACACAGACGAGGTAGGGGTTTACAACATCTCTGTTTTCGCATGCGATGTTTCAGGAAACTGTGTAGAGGAATGGGAGACCTTTGAAATCTACACGACCTCGTGGTTCGGAGGAACTGCAAGGGATCTCGAAAATCTGGACGATGATCAACCACCTATAGAAAGTGAGTTTATATTCAAAGAACCAGAAACAGGAGAAACAATACTCAACTTCACACCTGACAACGAAACAGGGCAGTATAACGAGACTGTGAGGAACAGGGAGTACGACTTCAGGTACGAGTTCTTCAAAAGCAGAATTGACCAGGAAGGCGTTGACATAGATAGAAGCTACGAAGACCCTATACAGGTAGGTGATATAGGAACTTCAAGGGTGCCGGGAAGCTTCAACGCTGTATATACAAGTACAGATCTACCTACGAACAGCAGCAAACTATTCGTCAATATTCCTGACGACGCAGAGATAGATGTTGGATCAGCGTCAATATACAAATGCTCTAACTGGACAGTCACAGAGGGTTGTGATGAAGGCCTTGAAGGATTCGAAAGGCTTGAAAGAGGCGAAGAAGTATTCCTGACAAGCGCCGGTGACAAATTATGGACCGATCAGCTAGAAAGAAATGAGAGTGCAGCCTTTGCAGTAGCCCAGTATATAATAGGTGACGGTATTTGTGAAGATGAGCATGGGGAGACCTATGATGTGTCGCCCAGCGACTGTGAGGAGCCCGAGGAACCTGATCCAACACCTCCACCTGATCCTGTTGAACCAGTGGAACCGGTTGAACCTGTGGAGCCCGTAGACCCAGTAGAACCCGTGGACCCAGTTGATGTCCCGGATAGAGCCCCGCTTGATGTACAGGCAGACCTAGTAGACATTGCCATTGAGCCAGGTGAAAGAAAGACCTTCTCAATTGGACTCACGAACCAGCTCGAAGAGGCTCAAAGCGTAGAACTAACTCTAGAAGGAGCTATATTTGAAATTATGACCCTTCAGGAGGATACGGTGGATCTCGACGCGGCGTCCACTCAAACCGTCCTCATAGAAGCAGTAGCTATGGACGATGCAGCAGAAGGTATCTACACAGGACAAGTTGTAGTAGAAAGCGACGACATTGAATACAGGATACCTGCAAGTGTTAGGGTAGACCCAGAAGAACTAAGGCTGCTGGACGTTCTGTTGGAGCCGTTG
>PUKU01000047.1 GCA_003550625.1 Candidatus Aenigmatarchaeota archaeon | reverse complement strand
GCCAAGGACACCTCCGAGCTCCTGTATCTTTTCCTTTGCTTCATCCAGGACCTCCTTTCTGTTGTCCAGGTTCTTGTTGACCCTTTTGGCGAACTTCATTATTTCGTTGAGAGCTCCAGGTGTGTCCAGATCGTCGTCCATTGCTTTCTCGAACCTCTTTTCAACCTCTTTTATATCCTTATCCAGGTCTTCCTTTTCGCCGCCTTCTGCGTTCTCTATGTTCCAGAGTGTGTTGTAGAGCTTCTCTAGGTTGCCCTCTGCAGTTCTGAGAGCCTCTTCGTTAAAATCTACCTGCTTCCTGTAGTGGCTGCTTGCAAAGAACATACGAAGAACCTCGAAGTCATACCTTTCCAGCAGATCCTCGACTGTGTAGAAGTTACCCTTGCTCTTGGACATCTTTTCACCATCTACAGTTATGTGTTCGCTGTGTAGCCAGTAGTTCACGGGCTCCTGGTCCATGCATCCCATTGCTATGTTCTGTGCCCTTTCGTTTGGGTGGTGTGGGAAGAGGTGATCTACGCCTCCCGTGTGTATATCAAACCTCTCTCCCAGGTATTTTGTTCCCATTACACTGCACTCCAGATGCCAACCTGGGTAACCCTTTCCCCACGGAGAGGGCCACTTCATCAGATGGTTGGGTTCTGCACTTATCCACAGTGCAAAGTCAAGCGGAGACCTCTTCTCCTCTGTTTCTTCTTCCGTCACACGGCCTCCAGCTCCTGCCTTTAGTTGTTCTATATCCATGCTTCCTATTCCTGGGTAACCGTGTTCCCCGTGGAACTTCATCACATCAAAGTATACGTTACCGTTTTTTTCGTACCCGTAACCGTTTTTGATTATATCTTTTACAGCCTCTATCATTTCGACCATATGTCCGGTGGCCCGCGGGTTTACGTTATGTCTTTTCATGTTAAGCCTTTTCATCTCCAAGTACCACTTCTGTATATGTTCCGTTACCAGCTCCATCGGTTCCAGACCCCTTCTACCTGCTTCCTTCTCGACCTTGTCCTCGCCTGTATCCGAGTCATCCGTTAGGTGACCAACGTCTGTTATGTTCATAACGTGGAAGACATCATAACCCTTCCATGTAAGATACCGGTTGAGAATATCCCATGCTGCGTAGGTTTTGGCATTTCCTACGTGCATGTCGTCGTATATTGTCTGGCCACACGAGTAGATTCCTACTTTCCCGTCTTCGAGAGGCTTAAACTCCTCCTTCTTTTTCGTAAGTGTGTTGTAAAGTTTCAGGGTCATGTTATCATGTTATGGAGCCGGGTGCCGGATTCGAACCGGCGTACGCGGATGTCCACATTCTTTTTCGTGAACGTTTTCGGAAAAAGGTTCCTGCAGTCCGCTGCCTGACCTGACTCGGCCAACCCGGCCTCCGTGTGACTAATGGGTTTGTATGGTTTAAAATATTTGTACTTGGTAACAAATTCAAACAGACTACCTGGTTCTTCGGCATAAAATCGTTTAGAAGCCATCTACCGTTTTGTTTATTTTTCACTAAAAGTCGTAGAACTCGTCTTCGAGAAGGCTAGTGGTGTACCCGTGTTCGTTGAGTTCTTTCCTGAGTTCTGCTCTGTTCTCTGCGCCCTTTTCGAAGTCTGCTAACAACGATAGATTTTTTTTGAACGTTCTGTAGACCTTTTCCAGACCGTCGTATATATCCTCGTGGTTCATAAGAATTACCTTGTTACCATATAGTGATTATCCCTCAAAATTTATAAACATTTGTGCTAATACTCTTTGAAAGTATGTCTGTGCTTTAGGTAAAGGTGAAAATAAAGATGGATCCACACCAAATCGAACTTTCTAGGGAGATTATAATAGGCAACGACGCATACACGGAGTTCCCGTCTGTTCTTGATAAACTGGATCTTAAGGGTCCTGCGCTGCTTCTTTGTGATGAAACTACCTTTGATGTTGCAGGCAGAAAGGTTAAGAAGATACTCGAGGGTGACGGTTACGTTGTAGAAAAAATGATCTGCAGGGATGTTACCCAAGAAGAGCTTGAAAGGATAAAGAAAAGCGGGCTTAACTTCCGTTTTGTTCTTGGTGTTGGCGGCGGCAAGATAATAGATACCGCCAAGTACATAGGTACGGAGGATTCTGTTCCCTATATATCTGTACCCACTGCCCCGTCACATGACGGTATAGCAAGCTCAAGGGCAACTATAAACAAGGAGGACAGACGGTATTCCTATGAAGCAGACGCACCGATAGCTGTAGTGGCTGATCTGGGCGTTATAAAGAATGCTCCATCGCAGCTTATAGCAGCAGGGTGCGGTGATCTACTGTCGAACATAACATCCGTTGAGGACTGGAAGCTCGGTGCTATGGACAACCAAGAATACTACTCTGACTACGCAGCGTCTTTGTCAGTCCTTGCCGCCTCGGTTGTAATAAACTCCTCCGATATGATAAAGAACAGGGAGGATAGAGGTATAAGAAACCTGGTAAAGGCTTTGATATCTGCTGGTATAGCCATGTCTATAGCCGGGTCTTCGAGACCATGTTCGGGTGCAGACCATCAGTTCTCACATGCTCTGGACTTTATAGCAGAGACGCCCGACAACCACGGTATACAGTGTGCAATGGGAGCCCTACTTTCTGCGGGATTGAGAGAAATGGACTACAGTGACCTAAAAAAGACCATGGAGGAGATCGGTATACCCACCAAGATAAATGATACTTCCTTTACAGTCGAAGAGGCCATGGAAGCATGGGAAAAGGCCGGTGATATAAGGGATAGGTACACTGTTCTGGATGTTAAAGAAGAGGACACGGAAAGCTTATTTAAACGTGTGGGTCTCATATAGTGCGTGATATCATGTCGGATGAATGGAACCATATAACAAAAATAGATCCGGACAAGGAGATTTCCCAAGAAAAGCTTGACAGAGTCGTCAACAGCGGAACGGACGCCTTGATGATATCCGGTACACTTGGTGTGACGAAGGAAAAGTTGACGAAGGTTCTTGATATGCTCGATGGCTGTGATCTGCCTATGATACTTGAACCATCCGATCCAACCACCGTGATGTACAACGGCTTCGATGGTATATACGTACCTTCGGTCATAAACGCCAGTGATCCCATGTGGATAATGGGACATCATAAAGAGTGGGCCGTTAATTTTAATCCACGGTGGTCTGAAATAACCAAGGAGGCATACATAGTTCTAAATCCTGACTCTGCTGTTGGTATGGTAACCAAGTCCAAGACGGATCTGACGCCCGATGAAGTTGCTGCATATGCGACCATAGCGGAAAAATACTACGATTTTCCTATAATATATATAGAATACAGTGGAACCTTCGGAGATCCGGAGGTCGTCAAGGCAGTAAGTGAAGCTCTCGATAGTGCTAAACTATTCTACGGCGGTGGTATAAAGAGCGAAGATCAGAGTAGGGAGATGTCTAAGTACGCGGATACGGTCATAGTTGGTAATGTTATATACGAAGATGATCTAGAAGTTTACCTTTCAACAGTGAGAGGAGCCAAGAGTTAGTTATTCGATTACAAACGGACGTTTTCTTTCAGTTTTAGATGATCTTCTGATTTCCTTTATTTCCCTGTTGAGTTTGTCTACAAAACCAACTACCTTTTTCAGTTTTTCGTCCCTTGCTTCAATCTCTTCCTTGAGCATTTCGATCTCATTTTTCTGTTCACTGAGCAGGGAGTTTACGGTGTTTTCGATCTCTCCCTTTGTTAGTGTCTCGGGAGTTGAACCGTTTCTGCTAGCCGTTGTTTCTCTACCTCTTTTGATAAGCTTTTCTTCGAGGGATGTTATCTCGCCCTTGAGTTCCTTTAAAACATCATCGAAGTCTGGTATCCTTTTGTCTATTTCGTCTACCACGATCTTTCTGATATCTTCACCTGAATTGCCCGATTTACCGGAGTTTCTGATCATCGATTCAAGTTGATCCACCCTTTTGTTTAGATTATCAAACGACGGTCCACCACCTTTCATTTTTTCTACTTCATTTTTCAGTTCTTCCACGGTATTTCGAACTCCTCCGTTTGCTACATCTTCCGGTATGTCCACCCCCTCCTGTGAAATTCTTTGTTCAAGCCAACTCAGTTTTTCTGTGACATTATCAAAAGCATCTTTCCATGCTCCCAGGTCCTCCATACTTTTTCTAAAATTTTCTTCCAGATTCTGGAGTCTTTTTTCTAGAACATCAGAGGTAGGTGCTCCTTCTTCTCCTACAAATTCAGTTCTGAGCTCCTGGAAGTCGAGTTCCACTGTTAGTATCCTATCCTCAAGTTGGCTTGTCTTGGCCTCGATATCCTCGAGCTTCCTGAGAATTTTTTCATTGTCCTCTGCTTTCATACAATTCAGTTCCTCCTGATTTGTTATAAACTTTGTCCTTTTGTTATTCCAGTACGATGGGTCTCGTTTTTT
>PUKU01000067.1 GCA_003550625.1 Candidatus Aenigmatarchaeota archaeon | reverse complement strand
GATGAGGACGATGACCTCGATGAGGTTGATGAAAGAGACAAGGAAATAGAGGAGCTTAAGGAAGAACTGGATATTTAGTATATATAGGTTTTAATATGGGTCTTTTTGGAACATTTGTTTATGAAAACAAAGAAGGAGAGAAGTTCTGGCTTCACAAGGACGAGCAAGGAGATAGAACCTTTTACTATTTCTCAAAGGATCCGGAGGGTGCTGTTCCATCTCTTCCTAGTGGTTATACCGTTGAAGAAAACCCTAACTCAAATATGCCTTACTTAAAGAAAGGTCCGGGAGAGTCCTTTATAGATAAGATATTCGATATACTAGGAATTTAACTTCCTTTCTTTGCTTCATTCTTTATGAAAGAAAGCCTCCTAACTACCTGGTCTCTCTTTACTCCGTCAACCGGTTTGAATTCTTCCTTTGAATCCTTTGCTTTACTTCCTGCCTCTGTTTCTTTCTTGGATCTTGGTATACCTTTAGTTAGGTATATGAATATTATAACGAAGGCAACAAAAAACGATGGCAGTATCTTCCCTAGGAAGGTAGGCGATCCGATGTTTAGTCCTGTTATTGACGGTAAACTACCTGAAACACCTCTTATTACTTGACCTGTAACTGATTCTGTTTCTGCTTGACCTCTTACATGGACCGCAAAAGATTCCTTCTCCTCCTTGCCGTTGTACTTTATGGTTAGTTCAGACTGTGATATACCTGTATCCGAGTCTTCCGGGACCCTGATATTCAGCCCGGGTTCAATTATTTCACCAGAAGAAAGAAATGTATCCTGGATAGTTACATTACTTTCAAACGGAATTTCTTCCGTTGATATCTCCAGGTCGTTTATCTCAACAGGGCCATCGTTCTTTATGTATACTGGTATTTCTTCCCTTCCGCCTCTTTCAATATAGGTTACGCTAGGTATAACTACACTTAAGGATGGTTCCCAGTTTACGTCGAAGTATACCTCCTCTTTGTCCGATCTAAAGTCTTCCTTGGACGTTAGGACCTCCAGCTTATATCTTCCCTCTTCCCATGGAGCTTCGAAACTGAACGAGAAATAACCCATTTCATCTGTTTCCGTAATGTCCTTTGTTTCGTCGTCGATTACTGCGGATATATACGCACCTTCTACACCAAGGCCTTCATCATCTACTACCCTTCCAGAACCCTCTACTGTTTCCTCCGGTGTGTACTCATTTTTCTCCAGCTCTAGGTTGCTTATACTGACGGCGCTTACAGTTCCTGTCAGAAGGACAAAGAAAAAAGTCGAAAATACCATCACCTTGAAAAACTTCTTCAAGATATAACACCTCTAAGCCTTTCAATAAAGGACTCTTTGTACTCCTTTCCGGATATATCAGATGCTATCTTCTTGAAGGACCGTGATACAGAAGCGTAGGGTTTATGTGTCACCACAGGAGTTCCTTCAAATATACTTTTCTGTATCAAATCCGTCTTTTCCACCGTACCGATTACAGGCATTTCAAGTGCTTCACTTACTTCATCTGCGGAGAGATGTTGCTTGGGACTGGAGTACATGTTTACTACTGCGCCGATTACCCTTTTGTCCATTTTTCTGGCCTCCTCGGAAAGCTTGAATGTGTCTGTCACTGCGGGTATTTCTGGAGCTGTGACAAATATTAGTTCGTCGGATACCTTCATAACCCTTTCGATAGGTCGCTTATAACCCGGTGGTGAATCTATTAAAACCGTATAATCATCCGGTATCATCCCCAGGGCCTTGTGCACGTCTTCGTTTACTGGATCAGCAGAAAGGGATGTGGGTAGGACACGCAGTCCGGATTCTTTGTCAACATGCATGGCCGACATTATATGAACGTCCTTTTTCACAACCTCTTCAAGTGGGTTGGGATATGTATACATTCCAAGATGCAGGCCTAGATTAGACATCTCGGTATCTGCGTCCATCACTATAGTCTTTTCGTCCTGTTCAAGTAAAGCAGCGCCAAGGTTTACAGTTACGGCTGTCTTTCCGACGCCGCCCTTTCCGGATACTATGCCTATTGTTTTAGGTCTTTCGTTCTCCAAGCTACTTTCGTAGTCTATTCCACCCGTCCTTTCTTCATCTGATCCTTCCTCTTCTGAGGGCTTGTCTTCAATACTTTCACTGTCTTCGTTTATCATACAGACTGTTGATCTACCTATCTTGTATGTCCTTATTTCATGTTTTTCTCTCAGAAGTTCTAAGGCATCTACTATCCTTGACTTTGTTGAATCAACTTCTTGGCTTAGATCATCGACGGTAGCGGGGTCTCTCTTAAGCTCTTCGAGAATCCTTCCTTCGAGGTCTTTTGGCATTGTTTTAACTTTGGTTTAGTACCTTTTATATTTTTGATTTGTACGGAGAGGTGCCATGCATACTTAATTCGTCAGGAATGGATTGGAAAGTACTTTCAGGTATTTATATCAAGGTATAACTGTACTTTGATAGTTTAAACTACTCGTCCAGCTTCCTGTTTATTCTTTCTATTTTTTCGTTTGCTGACTGTTTAAGGTTCTCATAGGTTTCGTCGTCCATTATCCCTTCTTCATGCTCTGCCTCTATCAGTCTTATCAATCTCTTCGCCTTCTCTTTCTCCTCCTTAAGTTCTTCCTTCTCCTTAATCTTCTTCTTTTTCATCTCAGTCATGACCCCAGAGATCTTGTCCTTTATGCCCGAACCAGGTCTGTAGTGTCTGACCTTTATGAGGTAGGAAACCACCAGTATTAGCCCAAGTATACCAAGTCCTATAAGCACAGCTGGTAAGAATCTCCATATCTCTCTTTCCGGCTCTTCCAAAGTTTCAAGTATTCTACTTGCCTCTCTTATCAGACCTTCTGCTTCGTTTATACTTTGAAGAGCCTCATCCGTTTCACCGTCTTCAAGCTGTTGTTCCGCTTCCTCCACCTTACTTTCTGCTTCATCCAGTAGCTCCATCACTGAAGAAACGTCTATTCCCTTCTCCTCTGCTTCGTATCCCTCCTTCCTCACTTGCTTCAGCATCTGGGTTACGTTTTCTATATCCATCTGAATTTTTTCCTCGAGGGATTCAGCTATCTGTATATCCACTGCCTTACTAACTTCCTCCTCCTTGGAAGTCACTAAGAACGTTGCTTCGTCGTTATCCAGAGTTCCGTCCTCGGGGACCTGTATCCTGGCAGAGAACGTTTCAGTTTCATGTACTGGAATCTCTACTTCATCAGGTGAAATCTCGAACCAGTCAGGTGGAATTCCCATAATGCTGAGGCTTGTATTTTGCAGTGGCTTATCACCGAAGTTTGCTACCATTATTGACTTATATGCTTCTTCGCCCCTCACGAGGTTAATGAACTGCGGGGCATCTATTATAGACATTTCAATTACTTCTTCCTCGGGCTCTTCATCTACAGGACGTGTGACCTGCTCAACTTCTTCTTCCCAGATAATGTCAGGATCCTCTTCCTCCTCACCTTCGACGACCTTGAATGTCTCTGATGCAGTAAAAGATTCGGTGCCGTCAAGAGGGTCTACCTCAACATATGCTGTGTA
Organism: Candidatus Aenigmatarchaeota archaeon; assembly: GCA_003550625.1. GTDB lineage: Archaea > Aenigmatarchaeota > Aenigmatarchaeia > PWEA01 > PWEA01 > PWEA01. The sequence goes on along the minus strand of PUKU01000067.1, from coordinate 14,901 downwards.
GTTCTCCGTGGGCTGATCCTGGTATATGTAGACGTTTCTCGAAAGATCGATGGTCTGATTTACCGGAGTCAACAGCATCTCCGAGGCATAGTAGTATTCATCTCCATCGTCGTCCTCAACCCAGTAACTGACCTCCGCGTCTACATCCTCGCCTTCCATTCTTGTTATTGATAAATCAAAGTATAGGTATTCGCCTTGTGGAACCTCGTGATCATGTAGACTCATGTTCACGTCGAAGTTGACAAATATGAGATCCCCTTCCTGTCTTACCCGGAACGAGTCATACTTTGCTCCCTTTGATTCACCTTCCCTGACCTCAAGTTCTCCCCAGTAGGTTCCAAACTCAGTTTCGTTGGGTATCCACTTGTCTGTTTTATAAATTCCCTTTTGTTGACGTTCGAAGTCCTCCAGGTTTGATCTACTGAAGACGGTTCCGTTGGGATGGTAAAGAGTAAGGTTCATGTCGTCTATATCTCTTGGTTCATCGTTCCTTTCGATGAGGGTCCAAACTGTTCTGTTTGTCCCGTTGAACCACACCCCGCCGAGGTTCCAGTTTATATCAAAGTTACCGGTTACAGCGAATCTTCCATGGCTGTCTATCTCGACGTCCCTGTCTACATCCGGGTCTTCCCAGGAAGCGTCAGCAGTTATGTCGTAGACCCCAGGCCATACGTCGTCCGTCAGTTCAAAGGTTAGGTCATGTGGACTTATAGAGCCCTCGTAGTCAGTCACGCCCTGTTCGGACATGAGTTCGTATCCTTCAGGATCCACAACCGAAAAGTTTACATCTGCCCCGTCTATACCGTCGCCTACCTCGTCTGTTAGGCTGTAATATATACTCCCTTCCTCTCCTGGGTTGTAGTAAACAGTTATATCCTCTTTTACAGTTATCTCTCCCTCCTCATAGCTTACATCATACCTGTAGTCTTCGTTGTCCTGTACGTCCAATACCCTTACCTCCCAGCTTTCGTTTTCTTCTAAAGTGTTTACGGAGGTGTAGTCGAAAAGGTAGCAACCGTCTTCGTCCTCAAATTTCTGTTCTAGTTCCGGGTGCACCGACTCGTCGTTCAGGTATTCTACTATGGTTTCTGCATCTTCCTCCGCTGTAAAGTAACAGCGGTTCTTCTCCTCTCGGAGCGTCATCAGTTCGTCGTATATTACGGCTGTGGCTGTGAAGTTGGTATAGGTGGTGTTCATATTGTCTATTTCGTCGGATGCTGTAACACTGACATTGTAGAGTCCTCTCAAATCAGTCGCTGCGTCTTCAAAGTCCTCGGGATAGGATATATTCCAAAGGCTGTAGTTATTCTTTCTCTCTACAAGCTCCGCTATACTTGTAGTCGAATCATCGCCTGGATCGGTTACGGTAACATTGACTTCTGTTATATTGAACTCCGTTTCAGGGGTTACGTTTGCTACTATTTCAGTTTCCTCACCTTGAAGTATCTCCTGTGGATTTGCCCATGCTTCGAGGGTTGGTGGGTTTGAAGGATAAACTGTAACGTTTAGTTGGCGGGTGGTGTAAGGCTCTGATTCTTCCTCAGTGGAGACGTTGTAGAGTGCGCGGTGTGTACTTCCGGGGTCTTCTGTGACGTTGTAATCCAGGTCGAAGCTCTTTGATTCATCTATACCGACCTCGAAGTCAGTCATATTTACTTCGGTTTTATTTGCTTCTTCTGGTTCTATTGACATATCTAACTCTATGTTTCCTGTGTTTTCTATTACGGGAGAACAGAGGGTTCCGACGTCTGGATCGCTTGCACCGCGGCATTCATCCGGGATAAGATTCCATGATCTTGTAGGTGGGACAGTGATATTTATTTCAATTAAATCGTACCCACCGGAGCTTGAAACGTTTATGTCACCTGTATACTCACCCGCTGGATGACCTTCGGGTACGCTGACATTGATACTAACTGCTTCAGAGTCATTTACTCCGATGTTCGAGATGTTTTCTGGCGTGAAGTTAGCTTCAAGTTCGTCGCAGGCCTCACCTTCCTGACACTCAAAGCTGACGTTGGTGAGGTTGTAATTACCTATGGACTCGACCTCGAAGCTTCCGATTTCTTCTGTCTCGTCGGGTGAAATTTCTTCTTCAAAGTAGTCTTCAGGAACGTTCTGCACAGGATTTTTCTTCACTTCTACCTCTATGTCAGAGTAAGAGCTCTTTGAGGTTCCATCAGGATCGTCCCAGTCCGTGTAAGAGGTCAGGCTGTAGTTTCCAGGAGTAGTGTTTTCGGGGACAGTTGTTGTGAATTCGTTTACAAGACTTTCGGATACATTCAGGTTGTCGTGGCTTTCTTCCCCGCTCGTATCCCAGCCTTCTTCAGAATCCGTGTTCTGTGTTATATTGAAGGCGAACGCGTCGCCTATATTTGTCGAATTAATTTCGAAATCAACCGTTTGACTGTCATGTAGTGTTACGCTGTCAGCGGTTATTCTCTCAGGGGGAACTGTTTCTGTTTCTACCTCCGTTTCACCTATGACTTCGATGGTTACATCCAAGGTGTCGTAGGTCTCGTTGGTCGAAGCGTTTATAGTACCTTCGTAGGTACCGGGATCTATGTCTTTGGGTACTTCTACTGCAGTCACTTCCACAGTCTCGTTTTCGTCTGGCTCCAGATTTGTTATGTTTTCCGGGTTGTAGCTGAAGTTAAACTCCTCGCATAAATCGCCTTCCTGACACTCAAAGCTGACGTTGGTGAGGTTGTAGTTACCGAAGGACTCAGCGGTGAAATTGTCAATATATGTAGTGAAACCACCTGCCAAAGTCTGGCTTATCTCATCCTCGTCTATCCTGACCTGTGGGTTTTCTAGTACTTCTATTGGAAGCTGTTCCTCGTCTGAACCTTCTGTTCCTATTGGATTGGTCCACTCAGTAGTTACATTTACGATGTAGTTGCCTGGCTCTGTGGCATTTGGAATTTCAGCTGTGAAAGGTCTTAGACAGTATTCACCGGCTTCTATGTCGCCACAATCATCGTCAAATTCGGAATCAAGTGTAAGGTTCTCTGAGATGTTTAGAGAGATGTTTGTGGAGTAAGCCACACCTTCGTCCGGATTTGTGATGTTTACTGAGAAATCAAAATCACTCCCTTCTTCGTATGTTATATCTTCGATTGTCTCTTCGGGTGGTTCTGTTGTTGTATCGAGATCTACCTCGGCAACCTCTGTTTCGAAATTTTCCTCATCTTCGCCAGTGTTTCCTGTTTTGCTTGCATTACACACGAGTTCGTATTCCCCTATGTCTGGGGCAGTAAAGTTAAGGCTGTAAAGGCCCGGTTCCACTTCGCTGATGTTTTCCACTGTTTCAGAGTTATAGTAGCAGTCTACTTCAGCGCCACTGATGTTTTCGTCCTGCCGGTAGTTTTTGACGGTTAAATTTCCTTTGACAGGCTCCCCTTCCGGTATCACGTCTTCCTCCAAGGTTAAATTTGTAAATAGTTCATCGGTGACTGTGAAACTGCTTGCATTCGATCCAAGCTCTTCATCATCTTCCGTATATACAGTAGCGTTAAAATCCCATGTCCCTATATTTGAGTCCTCGTGTGAGCTGTAGGTTCCTGTCCAGTAACCGGTTTCATTTTTTTCAAGATCCAGGGTAACGTTTTCATCCGACTCTGTCGTATTTTTATCAAGTGCTGCTACCATAGATTCGTTCAGATTGTATGGATCTTCGGTGATATTTGCTATAACTTCGATGTCTTCGTCTCTGTTGTATATTTGTTTACTTGTCCAGGTATCCAGTTCTGCATAGTAGGATTCAGGTTCATGTTCTTCTATAGTTGGACTGTTCATAAAGACGTTCTTGATATCCATGAAGTGACCGAAACCTACAGCCATACCACTTCCTTGAAATGTCGAATGCTCTAATGTTTCTCCTGTCTCGAGATTTACCTCCGATAGGTTGGTACCTATAGTTTCTATATTGTTTTCCTCTGTAACGTTTGCATTTGCGTTGTAATTTTCGTTGCTTCCGGGGAGGTTTATCAGACCTTGATATCTGTATGAATCACTACTACGTCCAGCTATCCATGAGTAGGGATCGGTGTAATTTGAATAGTCATCTGTATAACTGATTTGATCTTCGGGATCATGGAGAGTTCTGTTTAGGTCCCACCTAACGGCTCCGAGAGGAGTGGACTTTAGAGTGTATTCCTCATCGCCGACATTTGTAATCTCCTGTTCAATTTTGTAAAAACCTAGGCTTTCGAGATCGTCATCGTCATAGTATTCAGGCCCCCAGTAGAAATGGTATCTCTTTTCCAAGTGAAGAGAGTCCTCCTGGGTTCCGTCGTAAAAAGTAGGATTCCCTTTTTGGGTTATAGTAAGTCTTCGTGGACCTTCTTCGAAGTTTATTTCATCCGGTTTGAACGTAAACATGTCTGTTCCATTGCTGTATTCTATATATTCAGCTGTCCTTTCATCCTCCTCTGAATAAATAATATTATCATCCCGTTCATCCTCTTCTATCCTGTGGATTCCTGAAGTGTGGTCACCTCTTTCTGTATCCAGAAGGTATTCAAACTCCTCAGTAGTCACATTTATTTCACCTTCCCCTTCATCGTAATCGTAGCTTATGTTTTCCTCGTACTGGGGAGCTTCTTTCAAGCCGTTTTCCTCAATGTCGTAGTATATATAGAAGTTGCGCGTTGATTCTTCAGGGTTTGTGCCGTTTAAAAGAAATATTATTTCACCATATGCGTTCGTTTCTTTTTCAAATTCATCGCCCTCGGAAAACTGCGATGGAACCTCTGTGAGAATTTCACCTTTTTCACTGTACTCCATGACACGGATAGAGTTCTCGTCGAAGGTACCTGAAGCGTTCTCCTGCTCCAGTAGCTCAGTGAAGTTGATTTCGTACTCTACAGGCCAGTCCTTCGTTTCCTCGTTCATCTCAATTTCTAAACCAACCCTGTGCCTCCATGTAGTGTTGTACCACTCGTAGTCGCCTGTTCCAGGCTCGGCAGCGTAAAGCATTTCAAATGATAGGAGGAATAACGTGGCTAGTAGGACTACAATTAACACACTTCTTTTACTGTTCTTCATGTCTACGGAGAAAAATTCTGGGGGCATTTTCTTAATAAGTTAACATTTGTATGGTATAAAATGTTTTTGGAACCGCAAGGCCCTTCGGAGACCTCTTTAAAGTTCAGTGTACGTCATAATTTTTTCCACTTCTTCCTTGTCACCTATTACATCCTCCAACTTCCTTCTTTCGGTTGGTTTCTCTTTGAAGATTTCGGCGGCACGTCCTTCACCTATCCCCGGAACAGCTTTCAGTTCCTGATAGCTTGCCTTGCTTAGCTCAAACGGATGAACCAGCCCAGTTATACTCCTATACCCGTAGTCGGTTATTATAACATCTTTGTATGTTTCCAGTTCTACAGGGTATTCTATCCCAACTAGCAAGGGGTACGTACCTATCTGCCTCCCAAAGGTTTTACTACCCTCTCTTTTTTCCATGTATACGTCCCGAACTACCGTTCCTCTGGGGACAACCCTCTTCAACATAGGCCTGTCTATTTCTTCCCGTACTCTTCTCTTGAATTTTTTGAACTCCTGTCTGTGTTTCATTTTGAACTCTTCGTTGTGAGAAAGGACCTGTCTTATATTTATCCTTCTGAGAACCATCCCCTCGCTCTTTAATTCTTCAAGGAACTCGAAATTTTTGCTGTAAGTTTCCTTTGTTTCGCCCTTTAAACCACCGATGAAGTTAAGGCCTGGTAAAAGCATTGGCATTCCATTTTTTCCTCTCGTGGCACCGATTCTGTTTATTATTTCCACGGCCTCACGGACTTGCTCCGGCGTACTGTTTAGATTGTTTTTGTATATGACCTCTGGGTCCGCGGACTCCATCCCAAGCGCCAGGACGTTCCCGGGCGTCGTATTTTTTACCAGTATCTCCAACACCCTCCTTGATTCAGATGGCCATGTGGATATCACAGCAGGGTTTGCGTTGTCGAGGTGAAGCGTTTTTATACCGGGGCATTCCTTCCAGATGCCTTCAAAGAGGCCTCTTATACTTTCTGGTCTTGGTTTTGGGACCTCCTTTTTCCCAACGCCCTCTGCCATGTAGCTTATAGTACATGACTGTCCGCCTATTCGGAAGTTTCTTACTCCTTGGCTGTAAAGGGCACTGATCTCGTCTACCACATCCCTTATTTTTCTGAACCGGGGCTTTCCGTAGTTCGGTTCCGAACAAAAAGAACACCCTCCTACTAGATATCTCACACAACCTCTATAAAGTCCTATCTCAGCTATCAGAGGGTCTGGGTGGTCTGGGTGTTCATTGACGACCTTTGCCCCCAGTTTCAACCATCTTTCCATTTCATGGGCTCTGCACCACCTGTCCTTACCTTCGCCAGATAGATGTTCGTATATGTAGGCAGACATGTCCTTCTTTACAGTGTGGTCGAATGTCCCGATGTCTTCGTATCTTGCAATCGGTCCTCCAAGAAAGGTCTCTGAATCTACCGTACCTATTTCTCTCACCTCTCTGGGACTCAGGGGGGAGCCTCTTAGATATTTACCAGGAACTGTTACACCGCCATATACTACAGTGTTAATCGATCCAGGTAAGCCCTTTTTTCGATACTGGTCTGCTGTTATGTATTTCCACGTTAATTTAAGTTCCTCTAAACAACCAGTGATCATTCTTATCTGTGGTGATATGTAAGGCGGCACACCAAGCGTACTGGGTTCATCTACATACCCATCAAGTAAAACTACATCGAACTCTGAATCCATGGAAAGTTCCTTCCACTCTAGAAATAAATTATTACTCCTTTGTTGGAGCCAAAGGCCTGTTTACAGGTGTTTCAGGGGTCTCGCGGGAAAAACTTAAATAGTTGTAGTGTGAACCTAGTGTAGGTGGGGTTATCGATATTTATCGGACCATGGGGGTGTTCCGAGCCGGGCTCTTCCAGGAGCCATCCCCACCTTTCTGATTTTCTTTTCGTTTGACACAGGCACATCTGGTTGGTTTAAAAAACGAAGCTGATTTATACGGCTTGAAATACAGCGTTCACTGCTTTAGATTCTTGTCGAATTCGTATATCTGGTGCCTTAGCCTTGTCAAAACGTCCTTTTTCCTCGTCAGACTTTTCTCGACTTCCTTCATCTCTTCTTCTAAAGCCTCGACCTCACCTTCTAGGGAATTCTTTCTTGCTTCTAGGTCTGCTCTCTCGTTCTTTAAAGAGTCGACTTCCATCTTTAGGTCCTCCTTTTCCTCTCTGAACCCATCGAGCTTTTCCCTGAGGTCCTCACGTTCTTCCTTCAGATCTTCTACCTCATGTTCCAGTTTTTTCTCCTCTGACTGTACTTCTCTAACTCTTTTCTCCAGATTTTCCTTCTTTTTCTTTATGTCCAGAGCCTCTTCCATCGATTCGTCGAGAAGGTCAAGGATTTCCTCTATTTCGTACTCAGAAACATCGACATCTTCGTGCTTTTTTGCTTTGTGTACGTGTAAGCCCCTTTTGGTATCAAAGGCATCGCCGCATTTTTCACATTTGAATTTTTTCTTAGTCATTCTTCATCTCCCTAACAATTTTTGAAATTTCCTCTATCTGTCCTTCTATGTCCCCTGGCTTTACTTCACTGATTCTTTCAGCTCGTAGGTCGTTCTTGTCCTTCCAGCCCTTGTCAAACCTATATGTATGTTCCTCTTCCTTTCCTTTTAAATCTTTTATATCCTTTACAACTTCGGAGAGCTTGTCCCTCAGTTCCTGGTTTATCGTCTTCAGTTGCTCGTTCTCCATTTTCATCCTGTTTATTATCTTTTTGTCTTCCTTGAGTGTGTTTATTATTCTCTCGACTTCGGTTTCATCGACTGTTTCGTCGTTCGTGCTCATTGTATCATATGGTTTTCTTTTTGTTTTGCTTGGTCCAGGGACACTGGTAAAAGATTGGAAACCGTTTTTTATATGTTTAGTGTACGCTGCGCAGACAGACCTATGGAGAACTGTTTCCAAAGAACAGGTATCTGAGTAGAACCAGAACCGGTATTATCTCAAGCCTTCCGACCCACATGTTCATTATCAACATGAACTTTGCCACTGGGTTCATTCCGATGTCCACGATACCCGTCGAAAGACCGGAGTTACCCTGGGCGGAGGAGACCTCAAGTACTGAATCTTCGAGTCCGGAGGAGGTGGTCGTACTTACTACTATTATTCCAGCAGCCAAGAATATTAACCAAAGTATCAGAATCACAGATGCTTCGCTGACCTCGTCTGCGGCATCTTCCTTGCTCAGCATTTTACCGCCTATGTCCCTGGAAAACATTCCCCTCTTTGGAGCAAATATCTCCATGAGTTCCCACTTTATCTTCTTGAAGAGCAGAGTTCCCCTGATAATTTTTATTCCACCGGCCGTTGATCCTGCTGCACCACCTATTAACATCGCCACAGACAATAAAAGCTTGGAGGACGGCTCCCATACTTCCAGTTCTACTGTATGGAATCCGGTTGTGGTTGCAGCCGATACAAACTGGAAGGCCGAGTATCGGAAAGATTCAACTATTTCCGTATATCTAGCGAGGTTTATCAAGGTCAATATAAAAATACCACAGACTACCACGAAAAGAAGGCTTTTGGTTTGTACGTCATCGAAGAACTCCTTTACTTTACCCCTTAGAAGTTTGTGGTGTGATACGAAAGCTATCGCTCCGAACATCATCAGAACTATAGTGATGAGATCAATAACTGGACTTCCGTATGCACCTATGGATCCATCTACTACCGTGAACCCTCCTGTTGCCATGGCCGTCATAGCATGGTTTATTGCTTCCCAGCCCGGCATCCCAGCAGCCCAGTAGATAACGGCGCCTGCGAAGGTATATAGCATGAATATCCACCATATTCTTTTGACGGTAGAAGTTATGCTCGGGAGAATCTTCTCGTCTCTTGCCTCGGACTTGTATAGCATGAAGGCTCCTGTGCCGGGCCTTGTGAGCACTGCCAGAACCAGAACTATAACTCCTATACCACCGATCCACTGCATCACTGATCTCCAAAGTTGTATTCCATGTGTAATATGTACCTCGCTTTCAACCATCGTTAGCCCCGTGCTGGTCCAACCGGACATACCTTCAAAGAACGCGGATATGAAATCGAATCCTTCTATCAAGACGAATGGAATTGTTGATATGAGCGGTATAAGGAGCCACCCGAGGGCGGCTATTATCATTGCGTGTTTCAGTTCAACCTGTTCTTCATTCGTTTTAAGCGAGTGGTTTAGAACGAGTCCTGTGGAAAGGAACACAAGTGACGTTATGATAAAGGGTAGTATAGATCCGAACTCACCGAACCATGCAGAAACAAAGACGGGTGCTAGGGATATTATTCCAACAAGAAAAAGTATTGCACCGAGGTTCTTTCCAATTATCTTTAGGCTTTTCATCGGACCACATCTACGAAAGGGTATCCACGACATCGCCAATTTGGCTCTCCCTGGTAAGAATGGTTAGTATATCACCTTCCTTCAACTCAACATCCTCGTCTGGAATTATAGCTTCCGAGCCCCTTTCGAGAACTATGAGGGATGTGTGTTTAGGAAGAACTTCGCCCTCGTTGATTTTTTTGGACGATTTACCTTCTACGCCAGAGTCCTTAGGAACAGAGACCTTGATTATGCAGGTGTCACCGGAAAGGTTCAAGAAGTCCTCTATATTCGGCATGTGTATTGCCCTATAGAGGTAGTCGGCTGTTATATCATTGGGATTTCCGAAGGTTGTTACACCCTTCTCCTTTAACATCTTCCTTGCGGCTGGTTTCCTGGCGACTGATATTATAAGATCTGTGCCCATCCTCTTGACCATTTCATCGACCATTAGGTTCGTTGGGTCGTCCAGTGTGGATATGAGTGCATCCGCCTCTCCGACGTCTGCATCCTCCAGAACATCTTGGTTGGTTGGATCGCCATGTATTGCCATGAGGTCGTATTTTTGTATGACACCCTCGCACCTTTCCTTTCTTTCGTCGACCACGACAACATCATGCCCATCCTCCAGAGCCTTCTTTGCAACTCTTTCTCCTATCTCTCCTGCTCCTATTATGACTATATACATGTTAACATCCGCACTCTATAATCCATTGTAAACCTTCATTTAAATTTATCATGGAAAAGAACTGGCGCCCGGAGCAGGACTCGAACCTGCGACAACATGGTGTCCGCGTAAAATCGTAACAGCCATGCGCTCTACCTACTGAGCTATCCGGGCCGCTGGGGATGTTTACTTTCTAGAATTTAAATATATGTTGTTGGTTTCAGAAACCAGGTGCACCAAGTTCTTTCAATTTGGCTGGTAGGTATTCGTCTACCACATACTCAAAACCATATCTCATCAAGGCCTGCTGCTCTGACTTTCTGCCTAACTCTTCCCATTTCTCAAGTTCCTGTACAAGCCGATCGTTTTTGGTATATCTGGGATCGTTTTTGAGTTCGTCCACCCGCTTCAGGTCGACTTCTCTCAACTCATCCGAACGTAGTTTATAGTCCGCGATATCCGAAGCAGTTACGCCCAGCCACTGTGCATCAGGTGTCGCAAGCCTTTCGTTTATGTGTGCGGACTTGGCAGAACCTGCGATTATAACCATGGCTATATGGAGTCCCCATGGATCTGAGTCAGTGAATATGTATGTGGGTATGTCCTTGATCTCATTGATCCTTTTTATTATCCTTCTTGTAGCCCTCGTTGCCTGACCACCGAGATTCACAAGAATTGCGTTGAACTTTTCATGTGCATTCTCTTCCATGAGCCTATTGTACATACCGTCTGTTTCTATGGCCAGAACCTTGTCCGCATTACATTCGATTATATCCGCCTCACATGTCCTTGGACCTATAGACTGTCCGTCTGCAGAGTCTAGGCAGTTTACAGCCATGGTTTCCCCCTTGGGATTCTTGAACTTTAGCGTCATATCTCCGTATATCGATCCCTTTGCCTTCGGATTTATCTTTAGATCCTCTCTGGGCTTTCCTATCATGGCCTCTATATCTTCTACCAGATCATCGCTCCTGTCCTGTGTTTTGAACTTGAGCTTGTCACCCCAGGACTCAGAAATGTAGTAGAGTTCTCTCTTTGTAACATGTCTTTCGGTTCCCATCAGTTCGTTTTTACAGAAGCTTGCTACCTTGAGCATCTGGGCAAGTCTTTTAACATGTCTTATATTCCCAGCGCTTCTTTCGGTTCTCTTGCCACCTAGAACATAACACTCCAAGTTTTCGTCGTATACTATATTCGAAGTGGTTCTAGAGGGTATCTGTACCGATGGAACTTCATTCTCCCGGACCTTCTGTATTATTATCTCTCCTATTTCAGTCAGTTCATTTGATATTTCCTCATCACTCATCTTCATCACCTTCTTCGACCTCTTCCACGAGCTTTTCATCTATGACCCTTTTCATTATGGGTTCTATTGTGAGTTCCTGTCCGTCGCCTGCGAGTTCGACTGCATTTTCTAACACAAGAGGCATGTAGTTACTAAATATCTTTTTTCTTCTCTTCTCCTTCTTTCCCTTTCTCTTTCTTGAGAGGTGCCTTCTTAGGTCACGTGCTGACTCCTGGAGTGCTAACTTCACCTCCTTTACTATCTTTGGATACCTTGCAATCGATTCCTTTGACTCAGATGTAAATGGCACCCATGTGGAGCACAGGTGTACAAATATGACTGCTGGTCCCTTTGGAATTCCGTTGCTTCCTGGCTGGTTTAGGCCATACCGTTTCCAGTCCGTTTTCTCCAGTGCCTTTGTTATAGCACACGAAGAGGACTGGTAAAGCAGGGGAACCTTATTTGCGTACCTCATTATCGTTACCTTTTCGGTTTCCCTTTCTTCTAGCTCTCCTCCGTATGCTATACCGCAGCTTACCTGGAAAGGATTTCCTCTATATACCTCGGGGTCCCTTGATGTGGCTGTTATAAACTCAGCGTCTATCTCCTTTGCAAGCCCGTTTTTTATCAGCTCTTCGCTTATAGGTGAAAGGCAGTTTGTTGGTGGTCTCTGTATCTTTACTTTCTGCATGGCATTTAGAAGTCTTTCCTGTTCGTTGTGTTTCAGATTCTTTGGTTTTTTATCAGGATCTACTTCTGCAAGTCTACATATTTCTTCGCCCGAGGTCCTTCCTATCCTTGTAAACTCATTCTGTAGAAATGATAGGACCTTGTTCGATTCGGTTCCCTTGAGCATCCGGCTCAGAACGCCCAGTTCTACACCGTAAGGGTGTGGTTTTATTTCCTGGGGTTCTGGTGGAAGTTCGTGTATCGCTCTCCTGAAGTCGAAGTTCTCTCCTTCTGGGTTGCTGTACTCTATGTGTGCATATGGATTTGCAATAGCAGTCTGTTTTAGATATTCATCAACCGAGTGATATCGCTGTAGGTACTTCCCTTCTACAACTATCTTTATCTCGGTCCCTGGTTCAAATCCATCATCAAGCTCCTCTTCGTGTAATATTTCTGGTTCATTATTTATCGTATCTATCTTTAACTTGAACCTCTTCGTGATAGAGTTTTCGTCGGTCCTGGAGGTTATTATTGCCGGTCTACCAGTCGTTAGCTGTGCATATAGAACGGATGCTGATATTCCTATGCCTTGTTGCCCTCTGCTCTGTCTGCGGCTGTGAAACTTTGATCCATATAGAAGTTTTCCGAATATGGACGGCATCTGCTCCTTTACTATTCCCGGTCCGTTGTCCTTCAGCGTTATCTCATACTTGTTCTCGCCGAGGTCGTCTATGTTTATCTTTAGATGTGGTAGTTTTCCTGCCTCCTCACATGCATCGAGTGCATTGTCTACTCCCTCCTTTACAACTGTTATAAGTGCCTTTGCTGGGTTGTCGAATCCCAGAAGGTGACGGTTTTTCTCGAAGAATTCGGCAACTGAAATTTCTTTCTGGTCCAGTGCCATCTCTTCTGCTGTTTTTCCAGGCATACTAAATCATCTCTTCGTTTTTTGTTTTACTTTCTTCCATGTATCGGTAGACCCTTCCATGGGGCTTGCCGTTTATCAACATCTCCACCGCCTTCTTTGCGATGTCGATGTTTCCGGGTTTACCTATGAAGGATACGTTGTCTCCATGTACTGATACTAAGACTTCCGCAAGCTCTTCTATGAGTTCCCGTGTCCTTCCGCCCCTTCCTATTATCCTTCCTTTTATCTTTTCGACCGACCTCCCCGAAGAAGTGAAGTCGCTCAGACGAACAACCTTTAGTTGATTCTCATCATTTAAAAGTTTAAACGATCTTTCAAGATCAAAACCCTCGAAGATTGCATTTATTATGTTTCTGGTTTTTAGTACATCTATATCGTTCCCTGTGATCTTAACATCTAGTTTGTTTATAGTTATATCTACATTTGCACGTCTCTCTATTTTACCTTTGTTTTCCTCCAACAACCCTATCTTTTTTGGTGTGAATCTGACGCTCTTTTCCATACTATCACCCAGAGCGATTAAGAAACGGATATCTTTTGAAGGTAGCCTTTCTTCTTTAGTGCAGGAATCTTGTTTCTGTGGTATCGCCAGACCATGTCCCCTTTCTTATCCCCTTCTATACTCCAGGGCTCTACTATAACTATATCATCACGTTTTACCCATACTCTCTTTCTGAGGCGACCCGGTATCCTGACCATCCTTTCCTTTCCATCCTCACATTCGACCCTGAGTCTATCTGCTCCGAGTAGTTCCAGTACCTTACCCAGGACCTGGTCCTCCTTAGGTTCTCTTACCCTTGATTTTTCTTGTTCAGGCATGGAAAATGATTCTTTTCGACTCTTAAATATCTTGGCCAACTCCACCTATTTTCCGTTTTCTAAAATTCGAATAAGGTATGTACTTCTGTATGATTTGTGCCCGTCCACGAGCCCCCTGAGAGTTTTGCTGTTCTTTCTCTCGGATCTATATCTATCCGCGAGTTTTCTTGCTATGTACTTTGCATCCGAGTTTGAGGAAATATACAGATCCAGACCTCCCTTTCTCTCTTCGATCTTTGAAACAGTTGGTTTTCCTTTGGATCTGCTGTTTATTATCTTCCTGCATGTATCGAGTACTTCACCGGCCCTTTCATCCTGAAATCTTATCTGAACTACTGCCTCGAAGTAGCCCACTGATGCCTTTTTGCAGTTTTCACAGACTGTCTTTTTTTCAACTACATCCACGGTTTCCGAGTCTTCGATTGTTACTCCTTCTACAGACATAGATGCTTCTACTTCCATGGATCCGTCTTCGTCTGATACAACCTCTACTTTCTTCAGACCTCTTTCTTCTTCGAGAGATTTTTTTACGGTATCCTCTATGTTTTCTTCCTTCCACTCGTTTCGCATCTTCTTTCCACAGATTCTACAGACCTTTACCTCCACCTTCCTTGGTATATCTACCCTGTTTGCATCTTCTGACAGACATTCCTCACAAAGCCCATCAAAAAGTAGATCGGTCTTCTTGCCGCATTTCGGACAGAACTTCTCCTTCACTTTACCACCTTTAGTATAGATACCATAGATTCATCGAAACCTTGAATGTCTCGTAAAGATCCTTGTTTATTGTTCCGAACCTTGTTACATCAGCTATGTCTGCATCGGGATATTCAGTCCCTCTGGTTACCTTTCTTTCGGTGGGTGATGCCCATATCACTGACGCCCTAACCAGACTCTTTATGTCCTCTCCTGCATCACCAATCTCCCACTGGCTACTATCCAGCCAAATGGCTCTACCACCAAAAGGTTCGTTTGCAACCATGGCTGACTCTTCTAACACCGGTTCTCCGTTGGGCGCCCCTTCACCAAAAGATTCACCGTTGAACCTATAACCGTCCAGGTAGTCAATGGTGACCTGACCATCTTCTGGGATGTCCAGTGACCTTACTGTAAACTCGTACTCATCCGTGGGTAGAGGATGCCAGCCGTATT
>PUKU01000059.1 GCA_003550625.1 Candidatus Aenigmatarchaeota archaeon | reverse complement strand
TCCTGCCTGCAGATGGAAAGACGCCTGCATCGGGCCCACTGACAACGCTTGTAAAGGAGGGAAGGCAGCCGGGAATATCGGTTGTTTTTATAACACAGAGACCCGGGGCAATACATCCGAATGCCATATCACAGTCCGACCTGATTGTATCACACAGGCTTACGGCAAAACCAGACCTTGAAGCACTGAGGAACATAATGCAGACCTATATGACCTTCGATATACAGGAGTACATAAACTCGTTGCCCAGGAAAAAGGGTTCTGCCATAGTTCTCGACGACAACTCCGAGAGGATATACTCCATAAAGGTCAGACCGAGGATGTCGTGGCATGCAGGAGGAACACCTGACGCCTTCGAGGCGGATGAGGAAGAGTTTTAAATTTCTTTAAGTTAGGGTTCCATGTTTAACTGGTATGTCCGATGACTACTTTGAACATCCACTGATAAAGAAGAACAGGCTTGAGAAACGCATATACCAGGAGACTATATTCCATACCACAGTCAGAAACAACACACTGGTAGTACTACCAACCGGCATGGGCAAGACCGTTTCTGCCGTACTTCTGGCGGCCCACCGCCTGAACAAGAAGGGAGGTAAGGTACTTTTCATGGCGCCAACGAGGCCCCTTGTGGAACAGCATAAACGGTTCTTCGACAAGTTTCTCGAGATAGAAGGAGAGGATATGAAGGTTCTAACAGGACGGATCCGGCCTGGAAAACGTAAGAAGGAGTACGAAAGGGGCATGTGCTTTTTCGCAACACCACAGGTGATACAAAACGATATTATAGCAGGAAGGATAGACCTGAGCAAGTTCACGGTCCTTATATTCGACGAGTCCCACCGGGCAACCGGCGACTATCCGTACAGCTTTATAGCCGAGATGTACATGAGAAGAGCTAAAGATCCAAGGATACTTGGTATAACTGCATCACCCGGTGGTTCAGAGAAGGACATAAAGAGGGTGGTTGAAAACCTGTTTATAGACGAAGTTGAGATAAGAACGGAGAAGGACAGCGATGTCAAGGACTATGTACAGAATATAGACAAACAGTGGAGAAAGGTGGATCTACCCGAAGAGTTCAGGGAGGTCAAGGGGCTTCTGGAAGAGGCATACAGTGAAAGGATAAAGAAACTTAAAAACTGGGGGTACGCTCCGACGGGGAAAGTATACAGAAAGGAACTTCTGAAGATGCAGGGACGTCTCAGGAAGAAGATATCAAAGGGTGAAGGTGATAAAATGCTATATGCTGCCCTGTCCAAGAGCGCAGAGGCCATGAAGATAGAGCACGGAATGATGCTCCTGGAAACACAGGGATCTTCCTCACTGTACAAATATTTCAAAAGATTGAGGGAAGAAGCAAGGCAAGGAAAGACGAAGGCTGCGAAGTCGGTGATGAAGGATGGTAGGATAGCGACGGCCTTCCGAAAGACTAGCTCGCTTCTTGACAAGGGAATCGAGCACCCGAAACTTGACGAACTTAAAAAAATTGTTGAAGGGCAGATAAAGGAAAAGAAGGGTTCGAAGATACTTGTTTTCTCCCATTACAGGGATCAGGTAGATAAAATAAAGGAGGAGCTGGAGGATATCGAGGGATGTAAACCCGGTGAGTTTATAGGACAGGCCGGTGAAAAGGGTATGTCACAGAAAGAGCAGGTGGAAAGGCTGGAAAAACTGGAGGAAGGTATATTCAACACCATTGTTGCCACCACCGTTGGGGAGGAGGGTCTTGATATCCCTGCAGTGGACCTGGTTGTGTTTTATGAACCCGTTGCATCGGAAATACGAACTATACAGAGACGTGGAAGAACGGGGAGAGAGAAGAGCGGAAAGGTCATAGTTCTCATCGCCAAGGACACAAGGGACGAAGCATACTACTGGAAGAGTAAACATAGAGAGAGGAGGATGAAAGAGACTCTCAAGGAAATGAAGAACAGTGGAGGAAAGCAACAGAGAGATCTCGATGAGTTCTGAGGATGAAATATTTTAAGCTAACCAAACAATCTTTCTACCCATGGACGAACAGAGAATCATAAAGGACGAAGAAGAGGTTGTAATTTTTGCTGACAACCGGGAGTTCAGATCCAACGTAGTAAAGGAGATAGCACTCAAGGACTGTCTTGTTAAGCCAAGGCAGCTCGAAGTCGGTGATTACATACTCTCGGACCGTGTTGGTGTAGAGAGAAAAAGCTGCAACGACTTTCTGTCTTCTGTATTCGATAACAATATCTTCAAACAGTTACAGAACCTCAAAGACAGCTTCGAAAAACCTCTTCTTATAATAGAGGGCGACGGTCTCTATGGAAAGAGGGATGTTCACCCGAACTCGATACGTGGAGCAGTAGCTTCGATAGGCATAGACTTATCGATACCGATAATATGGACAAATTCGGAGGAGGACACGGCCTCTTTTCTGTACTGGATAGCAAAAAGGGAGCAGATAGATGAAGAAAGAACTGTATCCATACGAGGTAAGAGGAAACCTTCCACCCTCGAGGACCTTCAAAGGTTTCTAGTCGCAGGTCTACCGGGCGTAGACACCAAGATGTCAGAGAGGCTTATGGAAAGGTTCGGAACCCCTGAAGAAATATTCACGGCATCCGCCGATGAACTGAAGGAGGTAGATGGGATAGGGGATAAAACCGCAAATAAGATAAGGAGGGTACTAACCGAGAAGGTCGATTGAATGTCTGAGAGAAAAAAATCTATAGTCGGAATAGACCCCGGATCAACTTCGGCTGTGGCAGTCCTCGACCTCAGAGGAAACCTCAGGAAACTCGATTCCGGACGGCACATGGGAAAGGAGGAGATAATAAAGACAGTAGCAGACGAAGGAAAGCCTGTGCTCATAACCTCTGACAAGGAAAAGACACCATCAACCGTGGAAGAGGTCGCAACAAGCTTCGGAGCCGAGATATTTACTCCGGAGGAGGATCTTTCGATCAGCGGAAAAAAAGAGCTGACAAGAAAGCACAACTATGAAAATACTCACGAAAGAGATGCCCTTGCTTCTGCAATCAACGCCTACAACAACTTCAAGAACAAGTTCAAAAACATAGAGGCCAGGATGGATGACCTTAACCTACAGGATCTGACGCCAACTGTAAAGGAGTACGTTATTGTGGGGAAAGCGAGCAGCGTGGCAGAAGCTGTTGAGATTGCACTAGGTGGTGATGAAAACGATAAGGATAACAAGAAGGACAGAGTAAAACAGGGGTACACGAAGGAGGAGCTGGAGGAGAAGATAAACAACTACAGGAAGATAATAATAAAGGAGAGGAAGGACAGGAAAAGACTGAAGGAACACAACGAAAAACTTAAAAAACAGACCAAGGCCCTCAAGAGTAGGCTGGAGAAACTAGAAGAGGAGAAGG
Organism: Candidatus Aenigmatarchaeota archaeon; assembly: GCA_003550625.1. GTDB lineage: Archaea > Aenigmatarchaeota > Aenigmatarchaeia > PWEA01 > PWEA01 > PWEA01. The sequence continues at coordinate 1,197 of PUKU01000059.1, read as the reverse complement.
AAAGGGAGGTGGAAAAGGTGGAAAAAGAGGTACTTGAAAAAAAGAAGATCAAGAAACTGAGAAGAAATATCAGATCCAAGGAAAGTAGAATCAGGAATTTGGAGGAAACAAAGAGGGAGCTCGAGGAAACTGTATCAAGACTTAAGACCATAGACAGGCTAAGGAGGACCGGAAGGATACCGATCAGGCACATCAGAAAACTTTCGGAGGAAAGTATCAGGAAGGAAGAAAAGAAGTTTTCACTCAGTAACAGTGTGATACTGACCGACGGGATAGAAGGAGACATGGAGGAACTAACAGAATTTCTAAAGGAACACGGGGTAAGGGTGGTACTGGGTAGCTTTCCCGAGGAGGTAGTGGATATCTTTGTATCCGAGGGAATGTGGTCAGGAGATCCCGAGGAGGTGGAGATAGAGGAGGAAGATGGTATAAAGCATATGGATCCAGATGGGATAGAATCTCTCAAGGGCGAGAAAAAGGACAGCTTCATCAGCTGGCTAAAACGTTACAAAGAAAGACGTGTGTGAAATATTTCTCTAATTTGAACAGAAATACAGAAAGACGGCCTTTTCGGTTAACAAAACGAACAAATTTATAACGAATGGAATCATAAACTGTACTATGTCAGAAGACAGTGGGTCCGATGATATAAAGAAACTTCTCAAGAAGAATCTAGAGGTAACAGGAAAGTGGAAAGGCATAATTTCTGGTCTAGCTAAGAAGATAAAGAACCTCGAGGAAGAAAACAAGGATCTGACATCTAAGCTCGAGGAAGTGGAGGGAAGGGTCGATGAATCAAGGGAGGGTGAAGGAGACTCAGACTATCTTAAGAAGAAAATCGAATCTCTGGATAAAGAACTGGGTTCGGTCAAAAGTCGTCTGGAAGGGATAAAGAAAAGTCTGAGAAAGAGTATTATCAGCAAGGTGGAGGGGGAGTTCATGAGGGAAAAGGACGTAAAGAAACTTCTGGGAGAAGGAAACAAGGATAAATTGGAAAGTCTGGTTAAAAAGCATGAAAGTATTGACGACAGACTTGAGAGGTTGGAATCCTTCTCGGAAGGTGTAGATGGCATAATTTCGGAAATCCAGAGAATAGTACCATCCGAAGAGGAAATACGGGAGGTTGTGAAGGATTCCGTGCCCGAAAAAGGAACGGAGGTCGAGGAGTTAAGGGCCGAAGTAAGAAAACTAAGGGAG
>PUKU01000008.1 GCA_003550625.1 Candidatus Aenigmatarchaeota archaeon | reverse complement strand
TCTAGCAGCAACCTTTTCGAGTGCACTAACCATGCTCATAGCAGCTCCGAGAGTACTTCAAGCCATGAGCAGCAAGGGTATACTCCCAGACGACGAATTATTCGCCAAGACGTCCAACATAGGTGAGCCAAGGAATGCAGTCATGTTAACAGCACTCATAATAGTACCGCTGATTATACTAGGAAGCCTTGATTCGGTGGCACAGGTTCTAACAATGTTCTTCCTTATAACATACGCAAGCATAAACCTTTCTGTTTTCATAGAACAGCAGCTTGGTCTCAGAAGTTTCAGACCTACTTTTCACGTGCCTGTTATTGTTCCACTCTATGGGTTCCTGGCATCCATAGTTACGATGTTTCTGATAAGCCCATATGCAGGAATAATAGCGGTAACTGCAGTACTTTCAATATATGTTTTTCTTTCTAAGAAGGAGATAGAACAAAGGGAAGGAGATATCCGCTCGGGTCTGTTCAGAGCACTTTCCGAATGGGCCGCAGAAAAAACAAGGAGGCTTCCCGAATCATCTGAGCATGTGTGGAAACCAAACCTCCTGATACCCGTAACAAGCAACAAAAATCTGGAAGGAAGTTTTCCGCTGATAAGATCTATATCCTACCCACATGGAAGAATAACCGTTCTTGGTCTCGAGCTTGAGGACGAAGAGGGGATACCGGAAGGTGAAGATGTGAAGGAAGACAACGAGCTCGCGGGGATACCAGATATGGTACAAAAATTTGACCGCGAGAGGATATTTGCAACATATTCAACCATAGATGCAAGCGACTACATAAACTCGATAATAATTTCGATGGAGGCCATACAAAGCCAGGTTTTTTCTCCGAATATACTGTTCATACCACATAAGCCCAGCAACGTAGATGACGAAGGTCTGGGTAGGATAACAGATGCAGCAGAGAAAAACAACTGTGGTGTAGTACTGCTGGATAAGGACAGGGACGTCGGACTTGGCACTGAAGAAGATGTGCACGTGTGGATATCACCCAAGGTATTGGAACACGATCTCTTTGAAAAAAGGTATTACGACCTCTCGCTTCTCATAGCATACAGCATAAAAAAGAACTGGAACGGAAGTGTCCACATATGGATGGTAGTCGAGGATGAAAACAAGGCGGCTGAAGCACACAAATATCTACACAGACTACTTTACGAGGCAAGGTTTCCTGTAACAACAGAGATAAATGTAGTAGAATGGAAGTTCGAGGAGGTAATGAGGGATGCACCGGACGGTGATGTTCACATAATACCATTCGAGAGGTCCGATGTATCCTCTATACCACATATAGATAACAAGGAAGGGAAGACCTATCTCTTTGTACACGACTCCACGAAGGAAAGTGTACTTGCATGAATACAGTTATCAGAGGTAACGGGTAACCTGACAGGGGTTCTCTCTGAAAGTATGCCGACAGCGAAAGGAACTGGACGCTTATACATATGCTTCGATGTTCTTCTTGTTTGCGATGGCACGTACAAGCTGACTTCCTAGTTCCGAGTCCTTAGTTAGTTTTATCTCACCGCTCTTACCCACGGTGGCTGTGAAGAAATACTCCTTGTCGATGTATATATTGGCGTTCTGTCCTGAACAGTCTTCTTTGAAGCTGAATACGACATAAGCACCCGTCTCTCCTATATCAAAGTTTACCTTCTGTCCAGTTGTTTTGGTTTTGGGCTCGACATCTATCTTAACACCTAACTTTTCCTCCACCTTGTCTATTGTTTTACCGTCCCTTCCTATCAACCGGGCTATGTTATCGTTATCGACCCTAACAACAATTCTATCATCGGACAGAAACTCAACTCCTGGGTTGCTGTCGAACCTCTTCAGTTCCTCAACTATTCTACTCTTGGCAAGTTTCTGCACACTTTTCTCATCATCCGGTTCCTGGACGGGAACAACTATATTCTCCTCTCCGTATGTGTATATCTCGTACTCCAGTTCCTTTGTTTCAAAGTCCCTTATCTCTATAACAGGTCTAGCAAGATCCTTCTCTTGCATGCCAGATGGAACCTTCACCTTCATTGAAAGTGAATATACCTTTGTTATATCACCGGAGTCTATATGAATTATGGTATCCAGAACATGTGGGATCATACCCAGCTCCGTTCTACCCACAAACCTCTGTACAGCGTCTATGGGATCCGATGCATGCACCACACCGACCATACCCGTTCCAGCCAGTCTCAGATCAGCAAATGTAGAGAAGTCGTATCCTTTTCTGACCTCGTCGTATATAGTATAGTCCGGTCTTACCAGAAGCAGGGCATCTGCAGCATTGTCCATCCTTCCTTCGAGCTCCGTGTACTGTGTTATCTCCTTGGAAACGTTCAGATCCCTTGGTGACTCAAGCGTCTTGACTATCTTACCTTTGGATGAGTAGAACTCCGCAAGTGACTGGGCAAAGGTTGTTTTACCGCTACCCGGACTTCCGGCTATTAATATGCCCTCTGCCTTCTCCTTGAGCCTTTTCTCCAGCTTTTCACTTATGGAGTAGTCCTCGAGTGTAAGTTTTACTATCGGCCTTACGGCTGTTATCTCTCGCTTGAGTGAAAAAGGCGGTCTGGCTATCACTATTCTATAGTCTTCGTACTGGACTATATCAAGACCTTTTTTGGACATCTCTACCTCAGCGTTGTCGTCCTTTCTCGTAAGATCAAGTATATTACCACTTAGTTTTTCCAGCTCATCTTTATCCAGTTCCCTGTCTGAAACCTCCTCCAGTTGGAAGTTACCCGGTGAACCTCTCTTGACCCTAGGTCTGCAGCCTTCTATAAGGTGCACGCTCATCGTTTTTTCATCAAAATAGTCCTCTATCAGTAACTTGTCCTCCTCTTCCTGTTCGATATAAACTACATCCAGTCCCTCTGCCTCTGCAACCTGTGACTGTACGTAGTCCTCTGTGTACAGAACGGCATTTTCCTCCTCAACATGGTCCTTTATAAGTGCGTCGATCCTACCCTTGCTGGCAAGTTTTATCTCCTCCTCCGTTGGCCGTCTTCCTGTATGGGATACTACAATTCCTTCTTCCTGGAAACTCCTCAACTTCTTTATTTCATCCAGACCCTCGAAGCCTATCTCCCTGCCCCTGTTGGCCTGTGCCTGTAGTTCATCCACTACGGCCTCTGGAATAACTATCTCCACATCACGAAGTTCGCCCTCATCGACCATCTCAGAGAGCTTCCTATCAATGAGTATAGATGTATCTGGAACTATCTTCTTACCACGGGTTCTGTTATTTTCCATCTAAAACACCTCTATTTACCAGTAACACTAAGAAGGGGCCAGACTTAACCTTGACCTTAAACTATATAAGTCTTTCGGGAAACCTGGTTCTAGACACAGTGATACAGGACGAGTACTTAACTGATCCCTGTCTCCATGTCTACTTTACGTTTGCAACATCCCCTATGGTCAGACCGTTACCATCTTTGTACAAAGAAGGGGCATTGCCTGTGCAGTCTTCAAAAAGGTCTATCTCAAACAACCTTTCCAGCTTCTCAGACAGCTCTTTGTTTGGTCTGAGCTTTTCGTTCTCAACTCTTCTTACAACGGACTCCTTTTCAGAAAGCCTTCTTGCCACATCCTCCATGGTGAAACCCATATCTTCCCTGGCCTGTCTGAGAAGGCTTCCGTATCCTCTCTTCAAAATTCTTTCTGGTTTCAGGGATTCTCTCCAAGATTTGGCCTCCCTTTCTCCACCAGGCCCTCCTACGTCCACGGAAAGATCTCTTTTAACCTCTCCTAGAGACGAGCATTTGTCACATACCGCCATCACACTTCCCTCCAGTTCAGCGGTTTTCGACGCACCAGAAGATCCACATACTTCACAGTCCAATAAAATCACCCTTCAGAAATTTTGACAGTTCAAGAGGTTTTAATCTCAATAAAATCCTCGGTTGTTGGATTTTTAACTCCCACACTATATAATAGGTGCAAAAAATAGTTTAAATAACTTTCGCGGGTTGTGATGATCCTAAATCAGTATACTGCGACCTAACTACCAAGAAAAGAAGGTAGGATTACCTACATAGGAATAAAACATATTTAAATATCTCGCGAGTTAGTTTCTCTGTAGTGATATAGATGGCAGGTGAACGTTTTATCCCGTGTTAAGAAAAGTATACAACCACCACTACTTCTCGAAGGCCCCATCAAAGCACAAAAGAATATAAAAGAAAGCGAGGAATGTTTTAGAGCCAGATAACATGACAACAGACTACAGTCCCAAAGAACTAGAAGCCGAAGTAAGGAGTTTCTGGAGAGATAAGAACATAAAGAAGAAGGTGCGGGAAATGAACAGAGGAAAGGATAAGTTCTTCCTTCTGGACGGACCTCCCTACCTCACAGGGGATCCTCATCTAGGCCACATGTTAAACAAGGTTGTAAAGGATACCGTGCTGCGCTTCAAACGTATGCAGGGATTCGATACATGGGACCAGGCGGGGTTCGATGCACACGGACTTCCAAACGAAGTTAAAACCGAGGAAAAGCTCGGCATAGAGAAGAAGACTGATATAGGAACAAAGGTCTCCGTTGAAAAGTTCATAAAGGAGTGCAGAGAGAGGGCAGTGTCATCCGAGGAAACATGGAAGAAGGTTATGGATAAGTTAGCAATATGGCAGGACTTCGAAAATCCATACATAACGTTCCATAACTCTTACATAGAATCAGAGTGGTGGTTCATAAAGCAGGCCGCAGAAAAAGATATGATATACAGAAAGAAAAGGCCCATGTACTGGTGCCCGAGATGTATGACCTCGCTCTCGCAGAACGAGATAAGCGACGAATACAGAACCGTCGAAGACCACTCTGTTTTCATAAAGTTTCCTATGAAGGATGCAGAAGACGAATACTTTCTCATATGGACAACCACACCGTGGACCATACCCGGAAATGTGGCTATACTGCTCAATCCCGACTTCAGGTATGCAAGGGTCAAGACGGACCAGGGAGTTCTCATAATGGCAAACGAACTTGTCGAAGATGTAATGGAGATACTCGAAATAGAAAGCTACAAGGTTCTGAATACACTGGACGGAGCATCGCTTCAAGGCAAGGAATATATACATCCACTGGAGGACGAGATACCCGAACACAAGAAACTGGATGAGTCCATGAACGTTCACCGTATTCTCAACTCATCCGAACTGGTGACCCTTGAACAGGGAACAGGATGCGTACACACGGCACCAGGACACGGAGAAGAGGACTACGATGCAACGAGAAAGTACGACCTGGATGTTTTCTCCCCAGTCGACGAGGCAGGGATGTTCACAGAGAAAGCAGGAAAGTACTCCGGGAAATATGTACATGATACAAACGAAGAGATACTCCGAGACCTCGAAAGGGGCGGATATCTCGTTGGTAGATCAACGATAGAACACGAATACCCATACTGCTGGAGGTGCAAGACAAAGATAATCCAGCGTGCAACAAACCAGTGGTACATAGACATAGATTCCATAAAGTTGGATATGCTCAAGGAAAACGAAGATGTCAAGTGGATACCAAACAAGATAAGAAAGAGGTTCATAAACTGGCTGGAGAAGGGCAGAGACTGGTGTATATCAAGACAGAGATTCTGGGGTGTCCCCATACCCATATGGACATGCGACAGTTGCGGGAAAAGAGAGGTCATAGGATCCTTCGATGAACTCGAAAAAAGGATAGGAAACCTCCCAGAGGACTTCGATCCACACAAGCCCCAGGCCGATGAATGGTCATGGGAATGTAGCTGCGGCGGTGAGATGAAAAGGACCAGTGACCTGCTTGATGTATGGTGTGATTCGGGATGTGCGCCTTTTGCTTCCATGCACTATCCATTCGAGGAAGAGCCGTTTATGGATCTCAAGCCCATCGATTTCATAGTTGAAGGTAGCGACCAGGTCGCAAAGTGGTTCTACTATCTGATGTTATGTAGCGTACTGGCATTCGGAGAAGCCCCTTCGAAAGAGGTCCTGATGCATGCGTTCGTGCTCGACGAAAAGGGGAAGGCTATGTCAAAGTCACTTGGAAACGTCATAGAACCCGATGAGGTAATAAAAAAGATGGGCGTTGACATACCCAGGTTCTGGATACTTGAAAACTCACCGCTCTGGGAAAATCCAAAGGTAGATCTGGACAAGATAAAGAACGACGGCTACAAAATATTCTCAGTGTACTGGAATACTGCACAGTTTTTAGAGGAGTACAGAGAAGGAAGACTGGAGGAGCCCGAGAAAAAGGTAGCAGAGGACCGATGGATACTATCCCGTCTCGAGAAGATGGTAGAGGAAGCAGAGAGGAGGTACGAGGACAAGCATTTCCATATATTCTGTAGAAGGTGGAGAGATTTTGTGCTGGAGGATCTTTCCAGGTGGTACGTAAAATCCGTCAGAAAGAGGGTAAGGGACGGAGACGAAGCAGCCCTGTGGACACTCAAGGAGTGTCTGGAAAGAAGCACTAGGGCCATAGCTCCAGTTGTACCATATATAACAGAAAGGATATACCAGGAGTTTCTGGACGGAGAGGCTGAAAGCATTCACGCATGCAGCTTTCCAAAGGCAAAGAAGGAAAGGATAGATGAAGATCTGGAAGACAGGATGAAGCTTACAAGGGATGTGGTAGAGGGCATACTATCGCTGAGAGAAGAATGTGATATAAAACTCAGGTGGCCTGTAAAAAGGGCCGTGGTATCGACGACTGAAGAGGCAAAGGGGAAGCTGGAACCCATGGTAGAGATGATAAAGGAAATGGCAAACTTAAAAAAAATTGATTTCGGAGAGGTCGAGACAAATCTCGAGGCGAAACCGAACTACTCTGAACTGGGACCAAAGTTCAAAGGTAAAGCAGAAGATGTTGCATCGGTTATAGAGAATCTGGACGAAGAGGAGGTCGAACTCCTGGAGGAAGAGGGCTCAATCAAAAAGGAAGGATTTGATATTTCAAAGACCGACGCCAAGTTCACGCGGTCGACATCAGAATCGATATCAGGAAGAAAGTTCCAGGAAGGGAGAGTGTTCCTGGACACAGAGACCACACCTGAACTAGAGGAGGAGGCGGTTATATCCGAGCTCACAAGAAACATACAGCTCTCGAGGAAGGATGAAGGGCTGCATGTAAGGGACAGGGTAAGGCTGTATCTCGACGGAAACAAGAACGAGCAGCTGAAGAAATGGAAAAATAAGCTAGAGGAAAGACTCATGGTAACCGACATAATCATAGGGGATTTGGAAAACGATAAGGGTAGTTTTGAATACGGCTCGTGGGATATAAGATACGGGTTCACACCGGAGGATAAGGATGCTCAATAGAGGCGAGATAAAGAAGCTTATAGAACAAGAGGGTCTGGTAGAAAACTACCCACACTTAGAAACACAACTACAGCCCAATGGTTTCGATATAACTGTCGATGAAATTCACAGGTTCACAGAAACAGGCAGGCTGGACTTCTCGAACTCGGAGCGAAAGATACCAAAAACCCATGGGATCGAACCGGAGAAAGAAAATAAGGAGGACAAGTACGGGTGGTGGAAGCTGGAAGAGGGAACATACAAGGTAAAAACAAACGAACGGTTCAACATGCCCAGAGATGTCGCAGGGATAGTTTTTCCCAGATCTTCGCTTCTACGGATGGGATGCACAACCGAAACGGGTGTATGGGATGCCGGATTTGTAGGCAAGGCCGAGTTCCTGTTGATGGTAAAAAACAAGGATGGTGTCGAAATAAAGGAAAATGCAAGGATAGCACAGCTTCTATTTGTTCCTATAAATGAAGTAGAAGAAGGTTACAGGGGTGTCTACGGTGAGTAACATAGAACTGGAGGATCTTATCGAGCTATCCGAACACATAGAAAATGAAGAACTCAGAAAAAGGACCCAGGAACTGCTCGAAGATTTTCACCTCTCAAATGATAACTTCAAGCAGGGCAGGTCGAGGCTGGAAAAAATACCATGTTGGATAGGAGGGCATCACTACTATGAAGGAGGTCTTGTCGATCATATATACTCGGTCACCGAACTCTGTATAAAGATGGTCGAAAACTTCGAGGATGTTTACGACAAGGAACTAGATAGGGACAGTCTTGTTTCGGCGGCGCTTCTACATGATCTAACAAAACAGTTCATACTTGATAACATGGAAGGATTTAAAGAGTACTCACTGGACCACAATGTCTGGATGTCCTGTGAGCTTTACTCGAGAGGATTCCCAGAAAAGGTAATAGAAATTGTAGCAGACCACGGCGGGGAAACAAACGAGCCGACACCCAGAAGTGACGAGGCAAGGATACTTCACCATGCAGATTCCCTGGATGCCGAGATGAACCAAAGCAATGCTTTAAGTGGGGTAGAGATATTTGGACTATGACAGGGGCAGGGGGTTTCTAAGTAAACTGGAAAACCCGGCTATGGTGTACCATAAGGACGCGGACGGTGTCTGCTCCGCGGTAGTTCTACAGGAGCTGGTGAAGTCTGCAGCACACCCCAACGACGGACCCGGGATACAGCTAAGCGAAGGACTCCTGGAATCATTGAAAGAGGGTAATAGCGTTGTCTTTCTGGACATACCCATAGACCAGCTACAGGTCGTGGAAAATCTGAAAGATAGGAAGATATTTGTACTGGACCACCACCCTCCTGAAAGAGATCTCACATCCGAAAACATACTACACATGAACCCCAGGTTCGAGGATGAGGATGCATACCTACCAACATCCTACCTTAGTTACAAACTACTGGGAAGCAGGTCAAAACAAGCCTGGAAGGCCGCCGTAGGAGTCATAGGTGACCACGGCGTAAAGGGATGTGAAGACCTGTTCGAGGACGTTGGATCAGAATATCCTGAGACAATAGAGAAGGGCATAACATACAACAGCCTCAAGGAAAGCAAACTGGGACTCATAGCCGATATGATAGATGCATCCAAGGCTGTAAGGGGTCTCGATGGAATAAGAAGAAGCTTCGAGGTTATGAAAGATGCCAGAGAACCCAACGACGTCCTAGACACGGAACTAAAGGAGTTTTACGAGGTTTACAGAAGAGAAATTGAAAGAGCTGCAGATGACTTCAGAAGAAATTCAGAATACTTTCCCCGCACAAACTCATATCTTTACGAACTGTCATCCAGGTATTCGATAGGTTCGGATCTTTCAACAGAACTGTCCAATGAAAATCCCGATGCCGTTGTAATTGTATACCAGATAGAAGACTATGGGATGAAGATATCGGGCAGGTGCCAGAGCGGTAGGGTAGATGTATCAAAAATAATAAAGGGTGCTGTAAAGGACTTTGGATCCGGAGGTGGACATCCCCAGGCAGCAGGTGGGTTTGTCGAAAGTGGAAAGGAAGAACTTGCACTGGAAAGATTCCGTGAAAAATTAGAGGGAATAGATTAAGCCTTTCTGGCAACTATGAAACAGTGATCTCCCTCGAATGGATCAAGCTCAATGAATTCACTTATCTCGAACTCTTCCTCCAACTCGGGCTTTATATCCTTGTATATCTCACCTGGCTCCTTTGTTACATCTATTGCCCTGGCCTTCACCGCAATCATAACCCATCCTCCACTCTTCAGAAAGCTACGGGCATTTCTCTTGAGTATCTTTATCTGATCAGGCTGGGCAACGTCCTGGTACAGAACATCAACCATCTCCACCCAACCATACTCATTTGGTTTCCTTGCGTCGGCGAGAACAGGTACCATGTTGCTCCTTGTTTCACAGACATCTAGAAGATCCCTCATAGCACGCTCCGAAAACTCAACACAGTAAACCACCCCGTCCTTTCTGATGATATCCGATACATGTGAAGGAGTAGTGCCCTGTGCTGCCCCTAGGTAAAGAACCTTGCTTCCCTTCTTTATTGGGAGTTCTGAAAGACCTTTTTTCAGTGCCGCGGAAAGCTTTGAACGGTTGGGATTCCACTCTCTGTACTCCTCGCCGTTCTCTTTGACGATATCTTCACCGTACACCTTGTTTCCTGGGGCAAGGTTGACAGTATAAAATCTTCCACCGTCCTCGAAAACACCCGGATGTTTCTCATTCATTTCTTATCCTCTCGAGATCCTTTTCAAGTTCATCCTTGTATTTTTTCCCCTTGAACTTACCCGTGTAGTTGTCTGTGCGTGCGGCCATCATGAGCTTCGAGGCTATGGCCCTGGCTGCCTTCCCTCTTTTGTTATCTGGTGTATTCTGTATGTAAGGATGGTTGAATATGATACCGTGTTTCGGAGGTTTACCCTTTCCCTTCAGGTGACGGAACAGGGCCTTTTCTGCACCGAGTAACTGTATTTTAGACGAAGGCATTCTTGCCAGCTTATCGAGCGATCCAGCAAGGGATATAAGTTGCGCGGCCATCTCCGAACCGATCAGATGTGTCAGGTTCGGTGCAACATCGTCCATTACCTCCTCCAAGTATTCCTTGAGCTCCTTCATCTCTTCATAAACGGAACTCACGTGGTTTGCGAAGCTTCTGACGACATCGGTGTCCGGTCTATCGAGATCCAGTCCCATGGAACCACGGAAGTCATCAGAGTCCTCCCTTTTATCCAGTCCGGACACGAGTTCGGCGTACTTTTCGTTGTCCGAAACATTCAGCTCCGGGTAGTGCAGACCGTACCATTCTCGAAGTCTCTCGGAAAGTTCGTTGGATATCCTTCGCAGATCCTCTAGAGCTGAAACCGCCTGGGAAACGAATCTATCCTTTTTTACGGAAGACTTTATACCATCCCTTGTCCTTATAACCTGTATATCTCTAAGTATGCGGTTGAACTGAGAGTCGCTCTGAACAAACCCACACTCCTTTGAAATCTCTCTGAGATTCTCTATCAGGTGTTTTTTGGCAGAGATGTTTTCCTTTACCTCGATGTTGTATCCATCCAGATCGATCGGTATGTCAGTAACTATGTTCTCAGTGTCCACCCTTTCAAGGACTTCTCGAACCTCGTCCAAATCAGTTCCTTCTTCCAGCTCTTCCAGTTTACCAAGTATACTCTTTGGATTTCTGGGAAAGGTAGAACAGGCAACTATATTCTTGTCCCTGTCGAATGCAAATACGCCTGGTATGTCTGCAGCCAGAAAAACGAACTTATTTTCGGTCATCGTACCCAGTATATCTTTCCACAGTAATAAAAATATAACGAAAGGAAGCTGACTATGGATCAGTGGAAGATCGATCTGAATGAGTTGTAAAGTGTTCTGGCCTTCTCGGATAACGTGAGTTCGTGCTCTTCGCCTGTTATCCTATGTGCAATTCTTCTGAACGCATGCGAAGTATTCGAGTAGGGCACATGGTCAAGAAGGGGTCTTTTGTGTGTTATGCTCTCATCTACCATCTTGTCGTAGGGTATCTCCTCGATTATCTCACAGCCGGTTATGGCTTCGATCTCCTCTTTGTATAGTTCCTTGGAGGTCAGGTTGTTCAAAACCAGACCTTCTATATCGGTACCTATATCCCTTATCAACTCTATGACCCTGAGGGCACCTGAAAGGGAAGTTCTCATGGGGTTGGTGACAACTATCGATGTATCTGCGGCCTCGAGAACCGACACAAGCTTATCGTTCACACCCGGTCCACAGTCTGCAACAACGTAACCATCAAGCTTTTTCATGGCATCGCTGAAAAACTGGAAATCCGTGTCGGTGTAGTTTATGGAGAGTGAGGAAGGTATAACAAAAAGACCCGTGTCGTGAACATGGACCGCCTCATCTGGATTTTTCCTGCCCTCGAGCACGTGGTTCAGGCTCATGTCAGGCGAATGGATACCAAGGCTTATACCCAGGTTAGGATCTTCGACGTCGGCATCGACAAGCATCACATCCTTGCCTATACTACGGAGAGCTGCAGCTACATTGAGGGCACACACGGTTTTTCCCGTGCCCCCTTTACCTGAAACAACCGCTATCATTCGGTCTTTCTTTTCCTTAGACTTGTCTGAGCTCATATTTCCAACTTATAGAACTTTTTCCTGCCCTCTTTTTCGGAGGTCAGTATACCCTCCCTTTTCATTTCGTTCAGATACTCCGAGCACCGCGTTCTGGAAAGATCCATCTGATCAGATAGCTCGCTGGCATTCGTTCTTCCGTTGTCCTTTATGAAGCATATGATCTCCTTCTTCTTTCTGGTCTTCACTCCGCTTGAACCATCGGAATGCAGAACGTCCCTTATCTCCTCTATCTTATCGGCCAGGTCGTCGAGCTTTGAGTTCATGTGCCTTATCTCACTTACCTTGTCACCCCTCTCGACAGGCTTCCTTACCTGATCCTTTATATCAAGTAGATCCTTCCTGACCCTGACCCTTTCACCTTCCCTGTTCATCATTCACACCTGTCGACCAACAATTAAACATTTCATTTATTCGTTTATAAAATTATCCGCATGCCCTCCTGTATCTAGTTTTATACCAAAAAAATCAGATAGGATTCGAAACAAATGTCACTTATGAACAGATCCCGTTCTGCATAAAAATCCAAATGTCGAGCGACGTATACATTAAAGGTTATAACATTCGACAGTACTCGTCATTAATTGCAGCTGCCAAGGAGGAATCCTTTTGCACGAGAACACCCCCAAAGAGAAAGACAAAGGTCCGAAATCATCGTTATACACCAACGATAGTAGTTTCAGGGATATTCTGGAGGAAGACAGAGAGGTTTATCCACGTTCGTCCAGCACCGGACAAAAACTATTTCTTTTAGCTACCGTCGGGATTCTCCTAGTCGGAATATTCCTTGTACATGGTGATATAACAGGATACTTTCTCGAACCGGGAGCTATAACAGAAAGCTACGAACCAGTTTCTCCCGCACCAGGGAGACTTAGGCTAAACGAGGAGTACTCTACGGGATTCAGACTGGATGATAAGGAAGACTATGTTGCCAGTAAGATAGAGATTAGTTTCAGGTACGAGGTGTGGGATCCATCGGGTATAAAGCTAAAGGTATTCGACACAAACGGCAACAAGCTTTGCTCAGAAAAAACGGGTCAAGAGGGTGTTTTTTCGTGTGAAGTACCAGAAACGGTTCTCGAAACACGCAAAAACGGTAAACTGGACCTAGGTGTAAAGGCGGTGAAACCTCAGAACAGAACGGTAACTCCGACCGGGATGATGATAGGAGAGTACATGACCAATGTCTCCGAGGAAGAATCGGCGGAGGTAAAGAATGAAACGGAGAACGAGACCCAGATAGAAGAGGAAGTAAAACCGGAAAACATCACTGAAGAAAACGTGACTGAGAATGTAACGGATGGGTACCAAGAGGAAGAAAACGTGACTGAGAATGTAACGGATGGGTACCAAGAGGAAGAAAACGTGACTGGAGAAAAGGAGGATCCGACCATAGATGTTCTGGAACCTGCCGATGATCAAACGATACACGAAAACGAAACCTTGGACATGATCTTCAGGGTTGATACATACGAAGAAGACGTTGATGTTGTACTATATATAGGCGATGAGACTGAGAGCTGGGAACAGGAGGAGAACTCGTCGGAATTATACAACCACACAGAAAGCCGGGGTGCTGGAAACTATTCCTGGTATATCGAAGCTGAAGGCAACAAAACAGGGACAGATAGCAACACAAAAGAGTTCACCGTTCTGGAAAAGACTCATGAAGAGCCTTCCCTGGTTGCAATTGAACCAGAGAACGGCACGGTGTTTGGTGCAGACACTGAAAACATCACTTTGGAATGGGAAGCAAGGGGAGAAGGAGAAGTTTCGCTGTACATAAACGAAGAGGCGGTCTACTCTGAACACATCGATTCCGATGAGGATTACAGATCCATGGAACACGTGCACCCGGTCCAGGACGGAAAGGTATACATGTGGCATTTGGATATGGACACCGATGAAGATGTCCATACCGATACATCTGTGTTTAAGATAGAAGAGAAAGAAGTAGACCCACCCACGGAGGATCCTGGAACTCATGTGGTCCTGATATCTGAGATGGAGCTCGAGGTGGTTTACGAGGCCGACGTTGAAGTGGAGATGAATCTCAGTGCTTCCGATGAAAAGATACAGAGCGGAGAAACCGTTTCATTCATAGCAGAGATCCACGAAGGCATGGATAACGTCGACGGGGTAAATCTAACTGTCGACGAAGAAAACGTGGAGATGGAAAAAACAGCAGATGGTGAGTATAAATACGAATGGGCCTCGCCAGAGCGTAATGAAACGGAGGAATACAATATCAGGGCTGTTGGCTACAGATGCGACGACGGGTGCAGGGAAGTAGCCGAGGATTCACTGTCAGTTGTTGTCAAAGGTACAGCAGATAAAATGGAAACCCTGCTCGATATACATCATGATGAAACTGTGAAATACGGTGAGAAGGTTGTTCTTAATGCCGAACTACGGGCACGGGACGAAACCGAAGTAGTCGGGGAAGATTTAGAAGTCCTTGTAGACGGCGAAGTGATTGAAAAGGTGACAACCGACGAAGATGGAAACGCTGAGCTAGTGATTAACACATCGAAAATCGGAAGGGGAGAGCACGAAGTAGAGGTGCTTTTCGAAGGAACAGATCAACTGGAAGGGACCAATGCTACAACCAACCTCGTGGTCAAGGAAAAGATTGGTGAAGCGGTTCTTGTTCTTCAGGCGGAGGATGCGGAGTACGGAGACGAGGTCTCGTTGGAAGCTGTGTTAGAGGGACCGTTCGTTGTGGAAGATAGGGAGATAGTTTTCACAGTTAACGGCAAAGAGAAAGGCTCCCGGACAACGAACGAAGAAGGACTTGCGTCCATTTCCATTGGGACTGAGGACATGGTTACGGGAGAACATGTTTTCCGAGCTGAAGTCGAAGGAACCGGAGAGCTCCAGGCGATAAATGAATCAACGACCTTCGAGGTGAAGCCGAGGACCAAACAGGGCAGGGCAGAGGTCGGAAGACCCGTGACATGGGAGAGCGTTCATAGAGTAAAGAACGATGAAGACGTTCCTGTACCGATTGAGTTCGAAATACCGGTGGATGCAGAGGCAGTGGGCCTGAGGGAAGTTGATATGAAAACTCACCCACCTGGGATGGAAGTACTTGAAGAAAGGGAGATAGGATTCCGTAAAGAAGAAGGGAGCATGGTCTCGGAGGAGGAACTCGAACCGGGCGAAGCTAGAACAATGGTCGCGGAGTACAGAACACCTGCCCCGGAAAAGGAGGAAGAAGAAACGGAGGACGGTAAAAAGATCACGGTCAGTTCGGATGTCACGGTCTCCTACCAGAACATAAGTGTCTCCACCGAACTAACAAACTTCACCAGAGAACCAAGGCTTTACAGAACGACGGAAGGCGAGGAGGATGTGACCGAGTCAGTGAAATACAACTTCGGCTACGTGGAGGAAGAAGGCGAATACGTCGAGGCGAAATGGACTGTTCCGGAACTTTCCGAGGAGACTTTCCTTATAGAACCAATGGGAGAGTTTCCAATATACGACTGGCGTGATCTAGACAACATAAGGGAGGATCTGAGTGGTGAATACGTACTGATGAACGACCTGGACGATACCACAGTCGGCTACAGCGACTACAACACAGGGGATGGTTGGGAGCCGATAGGCGATGATAACAATGCATTCGAAGGAACCTTTGATGGACAGGAAAATGTCATATCAGATCTGTACATAAATGATTCCAATGGAATCAGAGGAGGACTCTTTGGAATAATATTGAATGACGCCGAGATAAGTAATGTCGGTCTTGAAGACGTGGAGATACATATAGGTTCATTCAATATAAATGATGATTCTGGGGCAGGTGGACTGGTAGCCCTTTCAGGTCCATCGACGATCGAAAACTGCTACGTTACGGGAAACATAACCGGTGTCGAACAGGTCGGTGGAATTTTAGGCGGTGGCCAGTACCATGAAATTAATAACTGCTACTCCACGGCCTCCGTTGAAGGTGATGATTACGTTGGTGGTGCAATAGGTACCCACGGTGCAGACGGGTACCTGGGATACTCTTACAGCACCGGTACAGTGGAAGGGGACGATGGAGCTGACAGTGTAGGTGGCCTGGTAGGGTTTAAGCGAGATATATCTCCATGGGCTATTGTCGAGAGTTCGTACTGGGACGTTATAAGTTCAGGGATGTATGATTCGGATGGTGGTGAAGGCAAGACTACCTACGAGATGACGGTGGAGGATACATTCGAAGGATGGGACTTCCGTAGTACGTGGGATGTATCAGAGCGTGAACACTATCCATGCCTACAATGGCAGGATTCGGGAACGTGTCCGGGGGCGGAACAGGAAGCCTACGATATAAGCAATTGGTATGAGCTTCATAACGTGCGGATGGATCTAGATGGGGACTACAGTCTGTACAATGATTTAACTGATGGAACTGTTGGTTATGATGAATATGCTTCCGACTCTGCGGATGATGGGAGTGGTTGGGAGCCGATAGGTGATAGCGATAATGAGTTTACAGGGACGTTCGATGGACAAGGGAATACAATAAGTGATCTGTACATCGACAGACCAAGCGAAAACCGAATTGGTTTATTCGGACATACATTCGAAGCTGAGATAATGAACATTGGTTTGGTGGACGTGGACATAGTGGGTGAGTTTCTTACTGGTGGACTTGTAGGATTTTACGAGGGCACAGAAAATAATGTCATTGAAATGAACGATGCATTTGTTACAGGTAAGGTTGTTGGTTATAACTCGAATGCAGGGGGACTAGCAGGACGTGTTCGTTTTGCAGAGCTTTACAACACGTATGCTTCTGTTGATGTAACTGGAGAATCTATGGTAGGTGGTCTTCTTGGTCGTTTGATAGATTCTGAAGTCGATAACTCATATGCAACGGGCCCTGTCACAGGAGACAGTAATGTCGGTGCACTCATCGGTGATTCTAGAAGATGGGTTGCGGGCTTTGATTGTTACGTCAGATATTCTTATGCAAACAGCGATAACAATGATGGACTTCCACTGATTGGATACACTGAAAACACCAATACACCTGGTAGTGGTCTACGAACAACGGAAGAGATGACGTGGGAGTACGGTAGCAACACATACGATGGATGGGACTTTGAAAATACATGGCAGGACGGTGCACATGCCATAGTCGAGGACCCAGAAGGAGACTTTGGATATCCTGCACTACAGTGGCAGGATTGGGTCGATTCTCCTGTAGAATATATAGGAACATACCCACGGGATTCATCTGTAACCGCAGGACAGGCAGAGCATTATACAGCAAAAACATACGACCAGTACGGCAACGAACTGGATGATGTAACCGGCAGTACAACATGGGAAATAGAATCGGAAGCAGGTGGGAACTGGGATGGTAATACATACACATCGGAAAAGGCAGGAACGTGGGATGTGACCGGTGTTTACGAAGGCCATCAAAACACGTCAACCCTTACCGTGGAGCCTGCTGAAGCCGATTATATTGAGATAGAGCCACAGACATCGACGATAACTGCAGGCGACGAGCAGAGCTACACTGCAACATCTTACGATGAATATGGAAATGAGATAGGTTATGTTACATCCCATACTGATTTTTCCATAGAAGATGATGCAGGTGGTAATTGGGGTGGATTTAACGGAGAGACTTACTATTCTGAGAAGGCAGGGACGTGGAAAGTGACAGGAGACTACGAAGGTTTAACCGACACCGCAACCCTTACTGTGGAACCGGATCCAGAGGTAGAAGACTGGTATGATCTGGATAACATAAGGGAGGACCTGAGCGGTGACTACGTACTGATGAACGACCTGGATGAAGATACTGAGGGCTACGACGAGCTGGCAAGCGAGACTGCGAATGATGGAAAGGGCTGGGAACCGATAGATGATTTTGAAGGGGCCTTTGATGGACAAGGTTACGAGATCTCTGATCTGGAAATAGATAGATCAGGTACAACAGGAGTTGGGCTCTTCGGTAGCCTTAGCGGCTCTCCAACAATACAAGATCTAGGTGTGACCAATGTAGATGTAACCGGTGGGAGGAGAACAGGGGCACTGCTAGGCGTAACAACTACAGATGCTTACATCACCGGAGTTTACTCCACAGGCGAAGTTACATCATACGGAGACGGTGAATGGGGACAGAGTGGTGGGCTTATCGGATACCACGCTGGTGACTCCATACTCGAGGAGTCCCATTCAAAGGCAGATGTATTCGGGACTGGTGATAACTCCAACGGTGCATTCGGTGGATTGGTTGGGTTTGTAAGACATGACTCTATAATAAGAGATTCATATGCCCTTGGAGATGTAGATGCCTCCGGTGAAAACAAGGTAGGGGGACTTGTCGGAGATATGTACGCTGAAAACCCACAAATAGAGAGATCGTACTCCACAGGCTATGTTATCGGTGACTCACAAGTAGGAGGACTCATAGGAAGACTTAGAGAAGGAGGTGTTTCCAATTCTTACTGGGATGTGGTAACTTCTGATATGTATTATTCGGACGGTGGCGAAGGCAAAACTACCTACGAAATGACTGTGGAGGAAACCTTCGATGACTGGGACTTCGCTGATACATGGGACGTGGATGAAAGAGAACATTATCCATGCCTACAATGGCAGGATTCGGACACGTGTCCAGAGGCAGAACAGGAAGCCTATGATATAAGCAACTGGTATGAGCTTCACAACGTGCGGATGGATCTCGACGGGGACTACAGTCTGG
>PUKU01000101.1 GCA_003550625.1 Candidatus Aenigmatarchaeota archaeon | reverse complement strand
TTGCACCGCTTAGATCGGGTCCCTCTGTGACACCCTCCGAGGGTGCTGACTTTCTTTTCTCGTATGCAGAACTAACTGAAAGACAGTTTTCTATCCTACGCAGCCTGTCCTCTATCCTATCGAGGCGCGATCCTTTCCCTCTCAAAAAGTCCATCATATATTTAAACGGCATTACAATTAACATAAGAGGAAAATAATAAATACCTTTCCCTGCTAAACGTTTTAAATACAGCGGGCCGGTAGTGTAGCTTGGTCTATCATTCCAGCCCGGGGTTCCACCGAACGGAACGCTGGCAACCCGTGTTCAAATCACGGCCGGCCCACCATCTTACTACCTTAACACCACCAATAATGGAAGTGTAAACATGGAAAAGGAAAAGAGTGAAAATATTCCTCCGGACAGACTCGTGGAAAAATACGAAGGAATTACCACCTCACAGGAAGCAAAGAGGTACGTCGAAGAAAGACTGGAAAGTATGAACGATGAAGACCTAAAGGAATATGGATCCATACGGAACTTATGCAGGAATATGGTGTATGAGGTGAAATTACTGGCCCCCGAATACAAGAAAAGATCTCCTATAGCAATAGGTACGCTGAACCACTTTATGAGGAAACAAAAGAAAAAAGAAACATACATCGGCAAAAGGATAAGTAAGATCAGGAGTCAGGATTTGTGAAAGATATCCTCAAAGCTATTAAACTCCGAGTAGGTTATTTACTGACATGAAGATAAAGATAGAGATCTGTGGCGAGGAGTTCAGGGGAGAGATAGATGAGAGCATGAATCCGGAGACCTCCGAAGCCGTAATCAAAGAGCTACCCTTGGAAAAGGAAGCACAGAAATGGGGCGACGAACTTTTCTTTAAGATACCCGTGGATGTCCAGGAAGAAAGTCCCAAAAGATACGTCAGTAAGGGTGATATAGGATACTGGCCTCAGGGAAACGCACTATGCATATTTTACGGAAAAACTCCAGGAAGTCCAAGTGAAGAAAGAATAAAGCCTGCTTCTCCTGTAAACGTCATAGGCAGGATAGAAGATCCAGAAAAACTGAAAAAGTTCGGACCTGGTGTAACTGTAAAGATATCCAAGATGGATTAGTGTGGGCCCGTGGTCTAACGGCACTACAGGCTGCATATGTAGCTGAACCGGAATGACATCGCCTTCGCAATCCGGAACCAGACGTTCCGTGTTCTGGTCGGACCAGAAAGGCGAAGACTCCGGGTTCAAAGAAACTTTTCACGGACAAAAGTTTCATCAAAACCGTGGGAAGTTTGGGAAATCCCGGCGGGTCCACCAAAACTCTCTTCAAGAGGAAAAGTAAATTTATTAAACGTTGGCTTCAAACTTATCTACTCGTAGGGGGACGGTGGCTTAGCCTGGTTAGAGCGCCACGCTGATAACGTGGAAGTCGCCGGTTCAAATCCGGCCCGTCCCATCCGTAAAAATAAAAAACCTGGAGGTGCCTAGATGAGTGAAGAGCCTAAAGACGTTTACCAATCACGGTTTGACGTCATAGAAGGTAAGATTGTAAAGCAAACAACCTTTAAAGACTATGAACAAAGAAGTAAGTAACGTGTATTTTTTTGCCGGCGTGGCTCAGTGGTAGAGCGCCACGCTCATAAACAAATATGAGCGTTGATTCCGAAAGGAAGATGATAAATCACGCGGTGCAACGTGGAGGTCGAGGGTTCAATCCCCTCCGCCGGCATTCCCTACTAATTCTGGTGCCCTTGGGTTGTTCGTAAATGTGAAAAGACCCAAGGTTTTACCATGACAGATGGAATCTACAAGAACTCGAGCAGAGTCGAGAGGCTACTGGAAAGGATTAAAGGAGAAGCTGAAGACTGCAGAGATATAGGTGAGAAAAACAGGGAAGACTTCCTGAAGTTCAAGGACAAGATTTACTCTCAGGGTCTCTCAGACACAAGAGTTTACTTCTATCTCCAAAGGCTTTGGATGGTTACCAAGTGGATAGACAAGCCATTGCTCGAACTTTCAAGGGAGGATTTGGAGAAATTGGTGGGGGCTATTCACAAAAAAGACTACTCCGAGTGGAGCAAGCACGACTATAAGGTTGTGATTAGGAAGTTTTTCCTCCTGCCTGAAGCTCCTTAATTCTTTGTTCCAGCTCCTCAGAGATGCTTATATCCTCTTCTTCAAGAAGACCACGACTACCGACGACTACCTCCTCCCCGTTTACTTCACCAGCTACTCCTTTGCCTCGGAAGTTCTTGAAGTCTTCAACTTCTGAAAGCTCTATTCCTTTTTTCTCCGCTCCGTGGACTATAGCCTCACCTATGGGATGTTCCGAAGCGTTTTCTACTGAGGCTGCTTTCTTCAGCA
Organism: Candidatus Aenigmatarchaeota archaeon; assembly: GCA_003550625.1. Lineage (GTDB taxonomy): Archaea > Aenigmatarchaeota > Aenigmatarchaeia > PWEA01 > PWEA01 > PWEA01. The sequence continues at coordinate 2,371 of PUKU01000101.1, read as the reverse complement.
TTCCGTCATGCTCTTCGGACGACCAGTAGTCCGTAAGTTCAGGTTTCCCTTCGGTTAAAGTCCCTGTCTTGTCGAAGACAATAATGTCGAGGTCCTGCATTATCTGAAGAGCTTCGCCGTTCTTGAACAAAATTCCATTCTGCGCTCCCTTTCCTGTACCGACCATAACTGACGTGGGCGTTGCTAGACCTAGAGCACATGGACAGGCTATCACAAGGACTGCTATCCCTGCAAAAAGCGCCAGTCCTATAACTCCAAGGCCGGGGTTTACCCACGGAAGGAACCCCTGTGCCCACTGCAGCACACCTACGAGATTAGGTGAAAAGAAAAGCCAGGTTAGGAAAGTAAGGAAGGATATAATAATTACAACCGGTACAAACTTTGAAGTTACCTTATCGGCCAGCTTCTGTATGGGTAGCTTCGTTCCCTGTGCCTCTTCAACCATATCCACAACCTGGGAGAGAAACGTATCCTCTCCGACCTTCGTCACCTCTACCTTCAAAACTCCGTCCTGGTTTATTGTGGAGCCAATCACTTCGTCACCTCCTTTTTTCGTTACAGGAATGGATTCGCCTGTGGCCATGGATTCATCCACGCTGCTCACACCTTCAATAACGACACCATCCGTAGGAATTTTATCGCCAGGCTTCACCTTCATAATGTCTCCTTCCTGTACCTCTTCAAGAGGTATCTCAGTTTCTTCGCCATCTCTTATCACCACAGCCGTTTCCGCCTCCAGCTGCAGAAGTTTCTTAACAGCCTGCGAAGCTCTTCCTTTAGCCTTGTCCTCGAGATACTGACCTACTAGATGGAACGCCAGGATCATCCCTGCAACCATAAAGAAGCTAGGAATATCCATGAAGAATGAAAGGACACCAGCAGACCAGGCCGCAAAGACACCCATCGTGATCAGCGTTTCCATGCTGATATTCCCTGAAGATAGCGACCTGAATGTCTTGGAATGAACCGTGGGCCAACCTATAATCAAGCCGACAATCGTAGCTAGTGCTCCCATAACCATTTTCATTGAGTAGTCTGATAGAGGGAAAAACTGTCCGAAAGCAAAACTGAAGTTGAGTTGAAGCCAAAAAGGAATCATCAAAATAGTCCCCAGCCAGGCGTAGATCATAAAGTTCCTTGTCTCTTCTGTCTCCTTCATAGATTCTGTTTTTTCTAAATTGTCTTCATTCCGGGAAGTGTCAACTGTATACCCTAAGGACTCAATAACCTCTATTATGTCCTCTTCCGAAACTTTATCTTCGTCTGCTTCTAAATAGACATTGTCCTTCGCAAAATTTACATTTACCTCTATGACGCCCTTCTCGTCGAACAGAGATGACTCTATAGTCTGTGCACATGAGGCGCAGGTCATATCTTTGATTTGAAGGGTCAATTGCATGGTATCATTCATATTTGATCAAGTCAGATCCTTTCTTCTCTCCTCAAACTCTTCCTTTGAAATTTCCCCTCTGGCATACCTTTTCTTGGCTATCTCGAGAGGCCTATCTTCCCTGTCCTTGAATATCCACTTGAGGATAAGGACAAAGACAACGATGCTTGCGATCCACATAAGTGGACCTAGGAACATCATCGACCCTGTCATATAGTGAGACATCATATTTTCACCTCCACATGATATGCAGAAATTTTGATTCTACATATCTTATTATGATATGTCTTATTTAGATATTTAAATGTTCGCAACACTTCTATACTCATGAAAGTCAGAAACATCAACAGGCTGCTGATAATCTTCTCCCTATTCGAAGGCAAGAAGCATGGTTACGAGATAATAAAGGAGATAGAGGAGAAGACCGGGAAGAGACCCAGTGCGTCACAGATCTATCCATTCCTTGAGAAGATGGAGGAAGAAGGATACATAAAGATGGAGGAAGAAGGGAAGAGGGGAAAGAAGGTTTACTCACTGACAGGGGAAGGCGAAGATTTTGTTGAATCAAAGTTCAAGATGTTCTCAGATATCGTCGAAAGTACCATAAAAAAGGATCTGAGTGTCTGTGCCCATTGCGGCTGCAAGGTCTACGAAGGTGGCCATAGTGAAGAAATAGACGGCGAAGAACTCAACTTCTGCTGCAAGCACTGCGCATCTACGTATCAAAAATCCCAGGGATGATTTCCTAAGCCTACAGAGATCATAGAAGAAAACCTGTGGTATATTCTGCGTTTCCCACTGAACTTCCCAGGTCGTCCAGGATTATTTTCCTGTCTTCTTTTTTGTCGATGAGCTCTAGCTCTGATATCCTGGCAGGATACTCCCTGTACGTCAGTTTATTTGGTATAATCCCTGCAACTTTTTTCCGGAACTTCCAGGAAGCCCTGGAGTAGGGCTCGACCGTGAAACTTATCTCCTTGT
>PUKU01000080.1 GCA_003550625.1 Candidatus Aenigmatarchaeota archaeon | reverse complement strand
GGGGGCGATCTTTCTGGTGGTATTGCTGGTTATGCAAGCAGTTCCAGTGGTACTATACATAAAACCTATTCTATTGGTAGCGTACCATCAGCAAGCACTGTCGGTGGTCTGGTTGGTAGAAGCTATGCACTTGTTCAGGACTCTATAAACGTATACGAAAAGACGGGTAACCATGATATAGTAGGAGATAACAGAGGTTCGGTGGAGTCCTCCTACTCAAAAACTGTTGATGAATCCGGTGACTTTATAACCTTTGATCAGCTGGGTTGGGATATAGAGAAACTCCTGGACAGTTCCAAGGATCTGAACGACGGATTTCCGTTTTTGTCCTGGCAACAGGGTGGTGAATACACATGGAAAGTTTTTGACCCTACCCTTACCGTTGAGATTGTTGAACCCGATGGGGGTGAAGTTATCGAACCTGGTACTGGTGAGTTTGAAAGGGACTACGGTGATGAGGTTCCTCTGAAGGCAGAGCCAGACCAGGGAAACTACTTTGTTCACTGGTTGTCACATGACGATCCCTGGGCTGAGATAGAAAATATTACGTCAAAGGACACCGTTCTTCATATGGAGAGATATTATACCATTGAACCTATTTTTTCAAGCTATAGACAGCTTACTGTTCACTCCCAGGAGGGTGGGGATGTCGTTGAGCCAGGTACGGGTGTCTTTGAGTACAGGCGGGGTGAGAATGTCGAACTTTTGGTAGAACCACACGAATACTATCGATTCGGAGGATGGACAGGTGATAAGGAGAGCAAGGAAAAGAATACATCGTTTTACATATACGAAGATATGGAACTATGGGCCCACTTTTTAGAGGAGTCGGAGTTTGAAGTTGAGATAGTTTCACCAGAGACTGGGGATGTATATGGACAGGGAGGTCCTGTGTACATAGAATATACCTTAACCAACGTAGGCGAAATAACAGGCTCCCAGGATATAGCTCTTGAGATCAAGGATAGTTCAGATGAGGTTGTTCACGAAGACAACGAGATGGTGGAGCTCGATCAAGGAGAACAGTACGAGGGTAGTTTTTCCTGGATCGCAGACGACAGCGAAAGGTCTCCGTATAAGTTAGAGCTATCAGCAAGTGATGATGAAGACAGCGTATCCATTGAAACCGTGGATAAGTTTACACTGGAAATCAGTGTACACGGCGACGGGGAAACCATTCCTTCTGAAGGAGTTCACGATTACAAGTACGATGAGGTTGTTACAATTGAAACAATCAGCGGTGATAGTACATTCAGCCACTGGTCCGGTGACTATCCAACTGGCGAACGTAGAATAGATGAAATATCCTTCGAGATGGATAAAGACAGAGAACTCATGGCATACTTCGAAGACGTCAACGAGGAAGTTGACTACAGTCTTACAATAGATATCGACGGCGAGGGCGAAACCGATCCTCATCCAGGTGAACATACGTATAACGAAGGAGAGTTTGTTCCTGTGGAGGCCCATCCTGATGATGGGTGGTACCTCAGTGAGTGGGATGGAAACTATCTAAACCACTACAGTGAAACCGATGCTGAGATTACAGTGGGTATGGAAGATGATGTTACACTGACCGCAGGTTTCGAAGAGATACCCGAGTACTACGAGCTTACAGTGGATACAGAAGGTGAAGGCGATGTGGATATAGATCCGGACAGAGATGAGTACGAGGAAGGAAAGAATGTTACCCTTAACGCTACACCCGATGATGGATGGGAGTTTGTTGAATGGAAGGGTGATAAAGAATCCAATGTCTCCGCTATCAATCTTACAATGGACGATGATATTTATCTGAAATCTGTATTCGAGGAACTTGAGTTCTATAAACTTGATGTTGGGACTTTCGGTGAGGGTCAGGTGGATATAGAGCCGGATAGAGATGAGTACGAGGAAGGAAAGAATGTTACCCTTAACGCTACACCCGATGATGGATGGGAGTTCGGTAGTTGGGAGGGCTGTGTTGTTAGCAGTGCAACAGAGATAAACGTTACGATGAACGAAAGTAAAAGTATAGATGCTTTATTCTTGGAGAAACCACCATACGATCTTGATATCAATATTTCAGGTGAAGGTGAAGTACTAGTAACTCCTGATCGGGATGAGTACGAAAGCGACGAAGAGGTTGATCTCACGGCAGTTCCAGAGTCAGAGTGGAAGTTCATAGATTGGTCGGGTGACCGAGAAGAAACCGAAAAGGAAATAACACTGGTGATGAATTCAAGTAAGTCGTTGGAGGCAAACTTCAGGGAAGAGGACTGGGACTATCCTGAAATTTCTGTAGATGAAAATATTGATCTGGGTCTTTACCCCGGTGATTCCGAGGAAGTACCTCTGGACATAGAAAATACAGATGACTCGGAACTTTCAATCGCGGTTGGTATAGAAGATCTGGAAGATTTCATTGAGGTAGATCAGGAATCCTTCGATTTAGAACCCGGTGATGTTAAGACGGTTTATCTGACTTTCGATGTTCAGGAAGGCACTGATCCAGGAGACCATGACGGTAGTGCTGTGATCGATGTGGATGATATCGAAGGACATACGGAGGTTTCTATCCAATTTGAGGTTCTCGAAGACACTGCCGATGCACTCGTGGACATGGAGCCCGGGGAGGATATACTTAATCTTGAACCAAGCCTTCCAAAGACCGAGTTCGAAGAAGGCGAAACCGTTACTATAAACATCAACCTAGAAAACAAACACGAAGAATCCATAGAGATTTTTTTTGAGGCGTCCATATTTACAGAAGAAGGAGACTATATCGATGGCTTTTTTGAGCAGATGGATCTACAGGGTTTCGATGTGGTAAGCCATGAAATTGACGACCTGGGAGCCGGTACATACGTTCTGGAGGCCAGCCTGGAGCCAGAACAGGAGGGACTTGTTGATTCAGCGGAGACCTCAACAACCTTCGTGGTGAAGGGCGGAGGTCTGGGTATTCTATGGATATTAATAGTGGTGGTTATGGTTCTGGCAGCAACGGGGGTATACTTTGCCGTCAAAGAGGACCTAATTCCGCTCCCAGTTGACATATTTTCAGGAGAGTCCGTACCTCCTCGGGTGGAAAATCTAATAGAGATGCACCTTGAGAGGGGCTACTCACGTGAGCAGATCAGGGACATTCTTATCGACTCATCGGAGGACCCGGAATGGGTTGACAAATACTTTGAAAGAAGTTAGTTTTTAAATCTTCTCAGTTCTCCAAAGGTTAAAAACAATAGGGATTAAATTAGGTAGATATGCAAACAAAGGAGCTGGATATACCAGAAGAAGCCAAGGAGAAGTTTGTTGAAAGGGGTATAGTTGAGCTAAATCCTCCACAGAAGAAGGCAGTTAAAGCAGGTGTTCTCGAAGGTAGATCTGCTATAGTTGCTTCTCCCACGGCCTCGGGTAAAACAGCTGTGGCCGAGTTTGCATTTTTGAAAAAGATAATAGAACAGGATCAGAAATGTGTTTATATAGTGCCCCTGCGTGCTCTTGCACAGGAGAAGTACAAGGATTTTCAAAAGTACCAGGACATGGGTATAAGGGTTGCCGTTTCCGTGGGGGATTATGACTCGGCTTCATCGTGGTTAGGGAACTACGATCTTATTATAACTACATCGGAGAAAATGGATTCTATCCTCAGACATACTCCAAACTGGATCGATGATATAGGTCTTGTGGTCTCCGACGAGATACATCTGCTCAACGATGATTCAAGGGGACCTACCCTTGAGGTAACCCTGACGAGACTTAAGCAGGTGACCGAATCGCAGATTTTAGGTCTTTCAGCAACTATATCAAATGCGGATGAACTTGCAGGGTGGTTGGATGCAGAACTCATAACCTCGGAATACAGACCAGTCGAGCTTTACGAAGGGGTCTTCAACGGACATGAGGTCGAGTTCTGTGGTAAGGACAACCTTTTGCCCGGTGGAAAGGGTCGGGGTGAGCACGTTCTTTCACAGGATACGGTCAGGAGAGGAAAACAGTCCCTTATCTTTGCTTCATCGAGAAGGAATGCCGAGTCTATAGCTGAAAAAACAGGTAAAAAGATATCAGATCAGCTTTCGTCGGATGAAAGGGATAGGTTGAACCAACTTTCAGAAAAAATACTCGATGTTCCGTCGAAACCAACAAAGCAGTGTAAGAGGCTGGCCAGATGTATAAAAACAGGATCGGCTTTTCACCACGCAGGCCTTGCATCAGGGCAGCGCCACCTAATAGAGGATGCATTCAAAGATAAGCTTGTAAAGATCATATCTGCAACACCTACGCTGGCTGCAGGGGTAAACCTACCGGCCTTCCGTGTTTTGATACGTGATGCCAAGAGGTACCATCCTGACAAGGGAATGGACTTTATACCTGTTCTGGAGTATGAGCAGATGTCCGGTAGAGCTGGGCGTCCAGCCTATGACCCCTACGGAGAGGCAATTCTAATAGCAAAGAACGAAAACCAGGCCGAGGAACTCAGGGAGAGGTTCATTGAAGGCAACTCAGAGGAGATATACTCGAAGTTGGCAGTTGAGCCTATACTACGTACACATATACTGTCCCTTATATCAACTGGTATGACAAAAGATACCGAATCACTCCGTGAATTTCTATCCAAGACCTTTTTCTACCACCAGTACAAGGATATGGGAAAGCTAAAATCGAAGGTAAATAGGATACTGAAAAAGTTAATTGAACAAAGGTTTGTAACGGAGGACCACGGAAAACTGGAACCAACCAGAGTAGGGAAAAGGGTAGCTGAACTTTACCTTGATCCCGATTCCGCAGATGAGCTTATTGAAG
>PUKU01000102.1 GCA_003550625.1 Candidatus Aenigmatarchaeota archaeon | reverse complement strand
GCAAAGAAAAAACAAAACACCATGCCATCGGGGTTTGCGGGCCTTACGCGTTATTTTGACGAGTCGCCTGAGAAAATAAAGCTTACTCCACACCAGGTCATAATACTGTGTGCATCTGTTATAGCCGTGGTCAGCGCGCTCAAGTTCATAGCGTAAGAACGTGCTACACATGAAGAAGTTTGTTTTATTTCTCCTGTTGCTTTTTGCTTTCTCAGGTCTTTATAGTATTTACTTCGCTTCAGATGGATATGAGATCAGATATGCGAATGTCACAAGGGTCATAGACGGCGATACCTTCGTTGTTGAAGGAGGTGAAACTGTAAGACCGAAGGGATTTGATACGACGGAAGTGGGCGAGGAATGTTCCGAGGAAGCTACGGAATGGCTGGAAGAGAGAATAGACGATGAAGTAGTAAAACTTAAGGTCACAGGCGAGGACGTATACGGTAGAACTCTAGCATACGCATATCACAACGATGAGCACATAGGAAAGAGAATGGTTGAAGAAGGCTTAGCTTATACTTACTATTTCGACAAAGACGAGCTTTACATTGATGAGCTTGTAGAAAGGGAGAGGGAGTCCATTGAAAGCAATAAAGGTTGTCTTTGGAGGCACGATTTAGAGACAGAAGAGGAAGTTGTTCATGTGTGTGACGCGACGGAACTTGTTTCTGAAATTTCCGTAGTTGAGGGAACCGTAGAGGAAGTAAGCCATACAGAGAACATAACATTTCTGAACTTCGAAGACGAGTATCCTGATCACTGTTTTACAGGTGTTGTTTGGGATTCGTACAGAACGAGGTTTCCAGATAAAGGAGAGGTTTATGAGAATGAAACAATAAGAATCGAAGGAATAGTGACGGAATATGACGGGAAACCGCAGATCGAGCTGAGGGATTCGATGCAGATCCGGGTCCTAGACTGAGTTTTCACGAGTCGTAAAAGTATTTAATGATAGGAACAAATAAGTTAACAGATGACTGCTGAGAAAATAGCTGTAATCTCAGGCAAAGGGGGCGTGGGAAAGACCGTACTTACGGCCAATCTTGGTAGTGTCATGTCCCACGTATTTGACGAGGACGTTATAGTTGTTGATACAGATGTGTCCAGCTCCCATCTTGGTGTACATTTCGGTTTCTATTCCAATCCAGCCACACTCAACTCCGTACTGAAGGGCGATCACAGCCCTGAAGAGAGCATTTATGAGCACGAGACAGGCCTTAAGATAGTTCCTGGATCCCTTAACTACGACGATATAAAGGATGTTGATGTTCACGGACTTGATAAAGTTATCAGCGAATTTGAAGACAAGTCCGATATAATACTCCTTGACTGTGGCCCTGGTGTAGACAGAGAGACAAGTGCAGCTATAAGAGGCTCTGATAAGGTCATATACGTTTCGAAACCTTCCTTCACCTCACTTATTGACGTTATGAGGACTGATTCTCTCGTTGAGGAGTTGGAAAAGGATTCGGTCGGTATAGTTCTTAACATGGTCAAGGGAAAGAAGCACGAAGTAAGTCCTTCGGAGGTGGAAAGCTTTACTGGCATGGAAGTTTTGGGTGAAGTACCTCATGATAATAGAGTCGAAGAGAGCACCTCAAAGGGAGTCCCTGTCACTGTTTACGATCCCCATTCAAAGGCCAGCAGAAGTATAGAGAAGTTGGCTGCTGATCTTCTGGACAGAGAAGCTCCGTCGGATAGAAGAAGTTTTTACAGAAGGCTTAGGAAAATTATACCAGGTCTTTAGTTATTTCTTGGGTTCAAGCCATTCGATAAGAGATTCTCGGTTTTTACCTTCTTTCTCTAGCTCTATGAGCTTTCCTATATCCAGGTTCTTCTCCTTTACCTCTTCCTTTATCCCCCTAACACCCTTTTCAAGTATTTCTTTGTATTCATCCTCGCCGAGTTCTTCCTGTTCTTCCGCCTCTTCTTGGGAATCTTCTTCCTGTACTTCCTCTTCCTTTGTTTTTTCTTCCTTTTCTTCCTCTTCCTTTTCGGGTTTTTCCGATCCGCCGCCTCCTGGTTCCTCGTCCTTCTTCATAACTTCCTTGATATTGTCCCACATATCGACAAGCCTTTCGTTTATATCCTCAAGCTTCTCTTCGTTCGAGTCCTTTATCCTCTCGTAGTCACTGGTGGATATCTCTCCTTTCTCGTACTCCTCTTCTAAGTTCTCTAAGAACTCTTCGATATCTCTCCTCTCCTTCCTCAACTCTACAATCGGCTGAGGCAGGGACATATCCTCAAGTGGAGCTATTTTGTTGTACTCCTCCAGCTGGTTTTCGAGTTCCTTGATCCTTGAACGGACCTTCTCCAGTTCGTCTTCCTTTACTGCGTCGTTTACATCAACAGAGACCTCGTCAAGCTTCTTATACATGTCGTTTGTCTTTTCCTGTAAGCTATCTACAGTAGCCTTGTACTTCCTGTACTCGTCCATCTTCTTTTTCATCTGTATGTTGAGTTTCTCTGACTTCGATGCCAGTCTTTCGATATAGCTTTCGGCTTCCTTTATTTCCTTTATCTTCTGCTCAAACTCTTTGTTCAGTTCTATAAGATTTTCCAGGCTACCTAGGTCATTGAGAGTCTCCTTTACATCGTTGGCCTTCTGCTCAACCCTCTCAAGTTTATCATCGAGTCTGTCGATATCCCTTTCGTTGTCGTTGATATTTCTCTTTATTTCCTCGAGATCCTTCTTTATTTCCTCGGGTTGAAGCCCTTCTACCTGGCTTTTCAGAAGATCGACGTCCTTTTGTATGTTGTTGAAGTCAGACTCGAGGTCCCTGAACATCTGCCTGACTTCTCCCACACTTTGAGAAGTGTTCTGTATCCTATCATTTATGGAATTGATCTGTTCCTTGGCCGATTCTACTTCTGCGCTTACCTTTTCAAATTCAGCATGGCTGGCTCCGTCTGCCGTTGCCTTAGTCTCTTTTTTTACTTCTTCTTTCTTCTCCTCTTCCTTTTCGTCCTCGCCCTCATCGTCTCCGCCCCCTGCTGCCTGACCTGCAAGCTTCTTTATTGTTTCTTCGTTTATCTCCTCTATTTCATCGTCACCGTTTTCTTCGTCTGGCATTTCAATCCTTTCCCAACAGTTCTTTGTGTATTGATTTAGCTTTCATATAGGTCTCATCAGGTATAGAAGCTGTTCTGTGAGCATGTTCGACGTGTCTGAGAAGCTCCTTTATCCTGTTTTCGTCGTTCAACAGTTCTTTCCTCTCCCTCTTTTCCTCTAGCCACTGGATGACATTTTCCCTTGCTTCTCTTTCCTTTTCTTTGGCTATAAGTTCCTCCAGCTCGTGTTCTTTCTCTTCTATGATCTCCTTCATATCCTCAAGTTCATTCTCCAGTATCTCTTCGTGATCTAGTGACATGCTATCATTAAGTGGTGTTCTTGGCCTATTAAATATTTACTACAACATGTCTTCTATTCTAGGTTCCAGCGACTCGAGATAGGTTTCTGCACTGGTGTAGTTCGCTGTTTTGAGTTTGTCCTTGGCCAGATCCAGCTCTGTTTCAAGGTCGTACGTATCTACACCCTGTTCTTCCAGCTCCTCTATCTTCTCTTCAAGCTCTTCAATCTTTTCCCTGATTTCCGTATACCTTTCAACTTCTTCATCGTCCAGCGCAAACGGCGAATGTAGAGGCGGTCTGAAGTCTATGAACCATGGTCTGCCCTGATTGTACTCGGGGTTGTGGAACAGTCCTGTACCGATTTCGAGACCTGATATCTTCTCCGCGTACCTCTTTCCATGCTTGCTCTTTACTCTGCGGATGTCACCACTGTACTTCGTACGTAGCTGTATCTCGTTTGCTATATTCGCTCTCAACTCACCACGGAAGTCGGTCAGAACCTGTGATATGAGGAATACACCGATTCCCCACTTCCTGAACTCACGTGCTGCCTGTTCCAGTTTGACGTAACCGCCCTTGCCACCGTACTTCGGAAGCAGCCTGTGGACCTCGTCGTAGATCACCAGTGACTGAAGTTCCGTAGTTTCCTCAAGCGGACCGTCGAATATCTTGTCTATTGTATTCCTCACGAAGTCGTCCAGCTCTTCACCTTCCATTTCACCTATCATGAAGACTGTTACTTCTCCCTTCCTCTGAAGTGCTTCCCATACATCTATGTCCTGGTCAGGGTCTGTAACTTTGACTATCGTTGTCTTGAATCCCGTTGGACTTTCTTCTGGATCTAGATCGTAGTCGGATAGCATGTTGTTCAGCTCGTCCAGTTCATTCGGCTTTATCATACCTGACCACTGGCCTGTTGGATCAAAGACTACTACTGAAGTTTCACCTCTCTTGAGAAGCTGCTCCGTTACTACCTGCGCTGAAACAGACTTTCCGGAACCTGTACCACCTGCAGCGATGGAATGGACCTTCAGTTGATCTGTGTCTATGTAGGCAGGTGCATCTGCCTCGGCAATGTTACCTACCCTTATCGTCTCGGGTCCCTTCTGTGGCATCTTGTCCATATCAAGCGGTGAAACGTATCTCTTCTCTGCCTCCTTTCTCGCCTTGTAGCTCTTGTACCACTTCATTCCTGCAAGCCCGCCTGGCATCACTATAAGTAGGATTACGTAGGTGAGTGGATGTAGGAATGCCATTCTAAGAAGTACAAGGAATATTGGGAGAGTGGTAACTTCAAAGCTTCCTGTGGCGCTTGCCTCCTTCTCAAAGTTAGCGTACTCCACGTAAGCATCTATTACATACCTACCTTCGTCTATATCATCTGGGAGCCGCATGCTATGGGTTTCTGTGAGTCGGTCCTCTACTGCAAGCGTTACCGTTTCCTCCTGTACTATATTTTCGGGCTCGTCCAGTGGATGTATCGCGAAGCTTGCGACTATGTCCCTTATTTCCGGAGCCTCGCCCTCGTTTATTAAGGTATACTCGAAGGTGATGTTTTC
>PUKU01000038.1 GCA_003550625.1 Candidatus Aenigmatarchaeota archaeon | reverse complement strand
TTAGACTCTCATCAACTCCAGCTAAGACTACAGCAACTGACCAAACTGATCACTCAGGCAGACTGGACATATATCGACTTCGAAATCAAAAACCAAGAAGGTGAGGCCCTCTAAAATGAAAACAGCATTATGGGACAAGACAAACTACTACGTTATAGACTTTGAAACAGGAGAAATCTCTACTTTATCTAAAAAAGAAGTAGAAGGTGAGGCCTAGACAATGAAAGAAGAATGTAATGAATGCGGAAAAGAATTTGAAGAAGGAGACAGATTCATACTCCAAGAAAATCACACAGCAACAATAAAAGAAGGATGGCTTCATACAAGTGCTAACAGCTTAATTGACGATATTCGATATTGCACAAAATGCTGGAAACAAAGTAGAAGGTGAGGCCTGAATGGCTAGAAATAACTTTGTCAAAATCGGGACCTTATTTCCTAAAAAAGCACCTAATCTTTGTGCTGTTTGCAATCAACCAATAGAAGATAATAGAAAGAAGAGGTATTGTAGCGAACACTGTAAAGAGGTTGCTTATGCTACTCAAAAATTTTATGACTGGAAGAAAATAAAGGAAAAAATCAGAGATAGAGATGACTGGACATGTCAAAGGTGCGGTAAATATTCTGATAAAGAAAAGTCTGAGATTTATCCTCCTAACCTGCATGTAGATCATATTAAACCAGTTAGTAAAGGCGGGAACAAATTTGATCCTGAAAACTTGCAACTGCTTTGTAAACAATGTAACTTGTCTAAAGGTGCAAAGGAACAGTCAAAATCTATAGAGGATTTTTACGGTGAGGCCTATTAACTAACCTTTGCTAAACAATGCAATTACCACTGCCCAAGCTACCATAAAATAATGAAACTAACCAATCCATACCTCCGTCAACAACAAGTACGCCACAAACATTCCAATATACAACTGTACTATACGACCAGCTAATCCTAACTCACCTATCGCCAAAGCAAAACCCAGCCAACCAGCTATAACAGCAGGCAACTGACTAATAGCATTTAAACTGGTTCTAAAACTATTGGATATACTATTCCAAAAACTTGTTTCTGCATCTAAATCTTCTTCTATAATACTGTCTTGATCTTGAATATCCGAAAAGTCAGGGCCTCTAACAATATCAGTGAAGTACTGATCTTCGTCTCTAATCCTTATTTCTACCTCATCCTGTTCAAAATCCGTTCCCAAAGCATTATTACCTGTTGTCAAAGCTAGTTCAGCACCAGTTTCCTCATCTAAATAATATACTTCAGATCTGAAAGCAAACCTGCTGCTGTCGACTACAAGCAAAACATTAGTCTCCTGAAAATCTGTTAAATCATATACAACATAACCATAATTTTCTCCTCTATCATTCTCGCTTCCATCCCAAGTAACTCCTCTTTCAGGAGGCTCAATAAAATTATCAGGGCTTTCAAAACTTAACCTGTCCTCATCAAAATCAAAGCTTTGATCCAAATCAGACGCCATCCCCATAGGCCCAAGCATCATAGCTAAAACAACTATAACCAGAAAATTGGCCATTACAAAACGATAACCCAATTTAGCCACCTCCGCGTCCGAATACGAACAGTGCTGCACCTGAAAGAATTAATACTATCAGTATCCATCCAGGAATTAAACCAACTAGGAATGCTGTCAAGAACCCTCCGACAACACCTGCACTAGCTCCGACTCCTCCAGCCCAGGCGAATCCTATTGCACCTGCTACAAGCATTAATACTAATGCGAGGAATGCTTTACCTACTGTGCTTGTACCGTCCATGAAGGCCTCCCAGTAACCCCTGAAAAAGTCTAAAACCCTGTCAACTATCCCTGTTGCAGTAGTGATTTCTTCCTCAACAAAAGTCCATGAACTAGAATCGCTTTCATAGTCAATCTCAAACTCTTCATTTTCAAAGGTTACTTTCCATTCGTATTCGCTGCTTTCTAAAATATTGTTTACCTCATTAGGATACTCAATTCCTTCAAATAATTTTGAGGCCTCAAAAGTCTCCAACTCATTCTCAACATCATAATTAAATGATTCCACTAATTCAAACTCTTCATTTTCAGGCTCTTTAACTAATAACTCGATGTCCCCTGTTTTTTCTGCACTAGCTGTGAACTCGAAATCAACTGTGAATGATTCATTGCCATCAGTAACTACTTGACTCTCATCTTCTGGATTAACTAAATCTATTTCAGGGCTGTCAATATCTAAAACACTGAAATTTACTGAACTGCTTTCAAATACTGAGTCAGATCCATCGACTTCAAAACGATTATAATAACTGTAATCGCCCTCACTAAATGTTTCAGTTCTATTGCTTTCATATACATCGAAACTGGTTAAATACGTCTCCTCGCTTTCAAACACTACACTGCCTGTACTATCTTCAACAACATGGTACTTTGACCCATTAACATTAGACTCAACAGTAGAACTCAACAAAACATCTTCATTCAACAAGAACTGATCTCCTTCACTAGGAGTTAAAATATCGAAGTCTACAGTTGTATCTTCCTCAGTTATTTCAAATGTTCTAGTCTCCGAACTAAAGCTTTCGTCTTCAGGATCTACAACCTCAACACTCCAATCATAACTGCCTGCTCCTAAACTCCAAATAATAGACTCGTTTAACTCTTCTCCGCCATCAATTGTTTGCGTTGCATCAGTACTCCCATCAAGAATCCAGTTCAAAGTAAGTTCATCACTTGATTCATAATCTGTTGTATCAATGCTGGCCTCTGCTTCTACCTCTTGAGTCTCCCCTTCATTAACATTAAAAACTTCTCCATCATCAGGGTTCAACAAAGTTATTCCCACTTCATTCACAGGTTCCTCATCTGCAACAGTGAAAGACCTAGTCTCCGATTGAACACTGTGGCTCTCTGTTTCCGCATAAGCAAAGTATTCGTACTCTCCAAGGTCTAAACCTGTTTCCTCATGATTTACCAGGCCTGAACTTGTAACACTGTCACTAAATATTTCACTGAATGCATCGCTGCCTTCACGCATCTCTATACCTGTATCTGCTTCATCCTCATCAATCGTTAAATCATATTCAAAGCTTACATCCTGCAAAGTTTCTTCTTCAACATCAATCGTTATTGTATCACTAAACTCATCATTAGGGAATTCTTCCAGCTTTAAATCATAGCTTCCAGGCTGTAAATCTGTATCAGCATTGATAACTTGCTGGTGATGGTATGGATCGAAACGGACTTGGCTAGAGAATATTTCAACAGCCCAACCTCTATCTTTATCTCCTTCACCTGTATAACTGCTGCTGTACTCATCAAAACTTAGTAATTCTCCATCATCAAAACTAGTTAATGATCCATCAATCCTTAGAAATACTTGATCTCCATCTATACCATCCTGTGCTACTTTAAGAGTATGTTCATTCCCTTCAATTGTGAATGTGTACTCCTCATCTTCCTGTAGAAAACCATCGCTGATATATTGTATTTCAGGGCCTGTGAAACCTGAAGGATCATCATCAACCCATAACTCTATATCATCAACTACTGTTTGACCACCGTTAGCTCTAAAGCTATAAGTAACATCAAGATCAACTGTTTCTCCTTGATCAACAACATATCTATCTCCGTTTAAAGGCTGGTTAAAAAAGTTGTCAGTATTTGAAGTAGTTATACTGGAATCAAAACTTAAGTCTTCTTCAACAGGATCTAAGACAAAAGTTTCACCATCTACAGGAGTATTCCAATCTATCTCTGGTTCATCAATAAACTCTATATTAAAACTCCATTCCTCACTGGTAAATGTTTCACCTGTATCAACGTTTTCAACACTCCACTGATGCTCATGAAGGCCTTCCTCACCAACTGTAAGATCGAAGTTGAAATTATTTTCTTCACCTGCTTCAAAGCCTTCGGTTTCCTCAGTATTAAACTCTAATACAGTGTCTTCAACACCGTTAATATCTAATGTCCATTCTGCCTCGAATTCGTGGCTAGGATCGACGCTTGTTAAATCAATCTGTGTATTAATGAAATCTTCAAGTGTTTCATCTTTTACAGCTGTTTCAGTGCTTCCATTTTCAGGGCTGAATAATTCAAATCTAGGTACTGGATCTTCTTCTATCTCTGTATATTCCAGTGTTTCTGTAGTGTTTTCTCCTTCATCATCTGTAGCAGTAAAGTAAATAATATGCTCCCCCTGTTCACTTGGAGTATAAAAATCTGTGAATGTATCTGTTACTGAGGCCTCAGTATATGTTTCTGTCCTGTCTGCTTGCAAATTACCATCCCTAAACCATTCAACCTCTACTTCTGAAACCTGAGAATCATCTGAGGCCTCAAAGCTTACATCACTAGAAGATCCTATTACTGGTGGATCAGGGCTTGTCGAAACACTCTGAAACTCTGGAGGCTGGTTAAAACTCAACTTATGTACTTCATCATCTTGGCTTCCGGAGTACACGTTTCCATCATTGTCTACTGCAACACCCCGCACCCGGTCTGTGTGTCCGGTGTATTCCCATACATTATTTCCTGTTGAATCTATTTTATGCACTTCCTCATCATCGCTTGCTGAGTACACGTTTCCATCATTGTCTGCTGCAACACCCCGCACGGTGCCTGTGTGTTCTGTGTATGTCCATTCTTGGTTTCCTTCACCGTCTATTTTATGCAATTCAACACCTTGGCTTCCGGAGTATACGTTACCATCATTGTCTACTGCAACACTCCACAGCCTGTCTGTGTGTTCTGTGTATGTCCATTCTTGGTTTCCATCACTATCTATTTTATGTACTTCATCATCATTGGATACTGAGTATACATTTCCATCATTATCTACAGCAACACCCCGCACGTTGCCTGTGTGTCCTGTGTATTCCCATACATTATTTCCATCACTATCTATTTTATGTACTTCATCATCATTGCTTCCTGAGTACACATTACCATCA
>PUKU01000027.1 GCA_003550625.1 Candidatus Aenigmatarchaeota archaeon | reverse complement strand
TGGATCTGCTTGAGATACTTGGGATAATAGACAAGGTTAAGAAACAGGGCGATAGGAAGCTTTATGTCAAGATGAAGGGAGATATACTCGGCGGTCTTAAGCAGGCTGTTCTTATACAGATACAGAAGGCCATATCAGGAACCATAGAAAGCCTCCGACGTTACGAAAAAAAGCTTATTGAGATGGAGGACGACGGTTCGGATGATGTTCTGGATGGACTCGGTACATTGAACAAACAGATGGAACGTCTCGAAAGGTATGTTGATAAACTGGCCGAGGTAAAAATACCGAACGATGATTAAAATGACAGGTATATGCCAGTCCTGTGGAAAGAGCAAAGGGCTCACAGGTTGCTCAGTATGTGGAGCCATGGTATGCATGGACTGTAGGCTTGACGACGGCTGCAAGATATGCAAGGGAAGGCTTGAAGGCTAGGTCAAAGACCAAGTCTTTCGCTTATATCCTGGACTGCCCCGAGAGAAAGTTCCACAAACTCTTCAGTCTCCATCCCAATCTTCTCACAGTATCTTATCCTGTCTCTATCTATACTCTTGGCGAAGGAACTATCGTCTATCTTTTTCAGAACCGATTCCACGCGGACCTCCTCCAACTTCGAACTGGGCATCACAAGGGCCGTGGCCACTATCAACCCCGAAACTGCGTCGGCGGCTATAAGTGATTTTGCCATCTTGCTCTCCGGTTCGATGTCGGTGTGTAGTGAGTTGTGCGCCTTTATGGCCCGGAGACAGTCTTCGGGAAGTTCTCCTTCCAGCATCTCTGCAGATCTTATAGCATGCTTCTCCGGCTCATCCTTAGTTTCATCATAGTCCACGTCATGCAAAAGTCCAACGAGTTTCCACCTTTCCAAATCCTCACCGAACTCCTCTGCAAGCTTTTCCATTATGGAGGAAACAGCATACATGTGTTTACGTAGATTTTCCGTAGTGACGTTTTTCTTGACCATTTCACGGGCCTCGGCTTCTTTGATCATGGACTAAAGTTCCTTGATTTAATTATAAAAATCTTTCTCAAACATCAGCTATTTATAAAATACAAATAAACTTTACTTTCTATGAAGATCGAAACGACAGAGGACCTCGATAAAGTAGAAGAACTATCGGGTTCACATCCAAACATAACGGATCCTGCTGAAAATTCAAACGAACGTGAATACTTTCTTTTGAAGGACGGTGACGATACAGTAGGGTGTGGTTACATACGGGTATTTCTGGAAAGTATAGGAAACATAGGTGCAGTTTTTATAAAGGAATCGAGGAGAAAAACCGGGGCTGGTTCATTCCTGGTAAGAAAACTCGAGGAGGAACTGGAGGATAGGGATATAAGGATATGTATAATTGGAGTGCATGAGGACAACAAACCAGCAAGGAGATTCTGGGAGAAGATGAAGTACCATGTAATACTGGAATCAGTAGGTCAGAATCTGTTCGAAAACGAAAAGGTAAGAGAGCTGATTAACCACATAAGTCCAAAGCCCATACCCGGAAAAAGTGTGACGATTATGGGCAAAAGACTGGGGCTGGATGAACACGAAAGTACACATATATTCAAGGAGTTCCACGATCTAAAGGATACACTGAAATCGATCGACATAGACTTCTTTGGAGACAAAAAGGAAAAGACTATTAAGAAGGACCTTTAAGGTTATAGCATGCCGGAAGTTTCAGAGGAAGCCAGGATTACAAACTTTTTGATGAAGAAGGACCTTGTATCGCTACTGAACGGTATTTTCGGCTTCTACGCAATATACTTCTTCATTCAGGGAATGTTGGAGACAGGACTTGTGATGCTGCTTTTTGCACTTCTGATGGATACCTTAGATGGAGAGGTAGCAAGGCGGTTTTTCACAACCACAGAGTTCGGAAAAAGGATGGACATAGCGGACCTCATATCATTTGGAGCGGCACCGGCGATTTTCATTCTTGTCTGGCTGAGTCCCGCAACGATCATGGAGGAAATTGTATTGCATGCAGCTGCAATCACACTTGTCTCAGCTGAAATACTGAGGTTGGCAAGATTCCAGACCAGGGAATCGGACGGGAGTTATTTTTTAGGCATACCGGGAACTGCAACCGGGATACTCTATCCAGTTCTTTATCTGATCGACCCCGGGATATACCCTGTGGCCATATTAACATTTGCCACCGGCTTAATGATGGTCAGTTCCTTTAAGTTCCCGATCAAGCCCAAGAGGCTCAAGTAAACCTATATAAACATCAAGGGGAAATTTCTTGCCCATGGCTGTAAAGATAGTTCATGGGAACGGGAGCTCTGAAGTCGATGGTATAAGAACTGTGGAAGAGGCAGTTAGGGCTGTAGATGTAAACCCCGAGACAGTGATAGTTGAGAAGGACGGCGAACTTGTATCACTGGATGAGATTTTAAAGGACGGCGACAAACTGGAGCTCATAAATGTCGTTTCAGGGGGATAAAGATGATAGAAGAAGTCAAGAAGTTCGCAAGGGAACACCTCGACAAGAACGACTTATCGCACTCATGGCCTCATACTGAAAGGGTTTACATGCTCTGTGTAAAAATAGGCAGTAGGGAGGAAGCAGATCTGGAGGTTTTGAAACCGGCAGCACTGTTACATGATACAGGCATGCACATAGACAGGAAAAACCATGAAAAGGTTGGTGCAGAACTGGCAGAGCAGGTTCTCGTTGGTTTCGAAAAGAAAGAAGAGGTAGTTCACTGTATAAAGGCCCACCGTTTCTCAAACGACACCGAACCAGAGACGATCGAGGCGGAGGTATTACAGGATGCGGATAACCTGGATGCAATGGGAGCCATGGGAATAGCAAGAACAATGGCACACTCCGGCGCATTCAACAGGCCGATATATACACCGGAGAAGGACTGTGAAGAGTACGATGGAGAAAGTGAAAGCGCAGCTGCCCACATACGTGAAAAACTTCTGAAGATAAAGGACAGCCTGAACACCGAAACCGCCAAAAAAATGGGAGAGAAAAGGCATGCTTTTATGGAAAAATATCTGGAAAAGTTAAAGAGAGAATACCAGGGAGAAGTATGAGCACAGAATGCTGGAAATGTGGAAAGAAAGCCGTCATCCACAGAAAGTACGAGGGAAAGTCATGGTGCTCCGATCACTTTGCAGAACAGTTTGAATCACTCATAAAGGAAACCATAAACAAGGAAGATCTTTTCAACAGCAATGAAAAGATATGTGTCGCCCTTTCAGGTGGCATGGATTCATCGGCACTTCTATTTTTTCTGAGCAAGCTTTTCAAGAACTGGAGGAACGCAGAGTTAGTTGCTTTAACTGTGGACGAAGGAATCAAGGGATACAGAGACGAAAGTATAGAAATCGCAAGGGAACTCTGTGATGACCTTGGTGTCAAGCTGCATGTCTCCTCTTTCGAAGACGCCTTTGGTAAAACCTTGGATGATATAATGAAGGACAAAAAACATGGCTGCACATACTGCGGTGTTCTACGACGCTGGCTTCTAAACAAAAAAAGCAGAGAGCTGGGAGCAGATAAGCTTGCTACTGCACACAATCTGGACGATGAACTACAGAGTATATTTATGAACTACCTGAAGGGCGATATGAAAAGGATGGTCAGACTGGGAGCAAAACCTGCCATAGTTGAGGACGAAAAGTTTGTACCCAGGGTCAAGCCCTTCAGGAACACACCAGAAAAGGAAATAGCACTCTATGGAAGGATAAGGAACCTTGAGCTACACCAGACAGAATGCCCCTACGTTGAGAACAGTCTCAGGTTCGATGTACGTGACTTCCTGAATGAAATGGAAACCAAAAGACCCTCCACAAAGTTCACTGCACTGCGTGCCTTCGATAAACTCCTACCCTCTTTAAGGAAGAAATACTCATCTGAAGATGTATCCGTGGATAACTGTGACGAGTGCGGGGAAATAACAAGCGGTAGAGTTTGTAAAACCTGCAAACTCCTTGAAAAAATATAATTCTCTACTCAGAAAGTGCAACCCTGTAGGGGTCTTGAGGATTGTTCTTCTCCGTGTACTTGCATATGAGCGTCTCCGTTTCTTCTACAGCCTCAAAATCCCTCAAACGGTCGAGAAGTGCATTTAACTCCTCCTCGTCCTTGACCAGAATCTCAAGCAACATGTCGAACCGTCCGAACATGTGGTGAATCTGGCTTATGTTCTTTATTTTTTTAGCCTCCTGTACAAACTCATGTCTAAGCTCGGAAGAAGGTACAATGTTAAGAAAAACGTAGGACTTAATTCTCAGGCCGATCCTATCATCACTGAGCTTGAGTGTAAACCTCTCTATGGTCCCCTCCTCCAACATACCTTCTATCCTCTTACTGACGGTCTGTCTGGATATATCGAGCTTATCTGCAATATCGGTTATCTTGTTCCTGCCGTTCTCCAGTAGCTCCAGCAGTATCTTTCTTTCACTTTCTTTCATGGGATTAACAAAGTGTAGGTATAATACTTATAAATTTAACGGTATGAACAGATAGAATGCCGGTGTACGGTGATTTACTCGATCCGGTCCGTTAAAAAGCTGGTGCACTCTGTATATTAACCGGAAACTAGCTCCTCTGCAATCTCCTCTGCCTTGTCCTTGATCATTTCTTCATCCATCTTTGTCAGTCTGCCTTCCCTTAGCACGATCTCACCATCGACCAGGGATGTGTCGACTGATGGCTTCGAATACACAAGGTTTGAAACCAAGTTATGGCTGGGTGACATAGAGATATCATCCAGATCAACGAGGATCAAATCAGCAAGGTATCCTTCCTTTATGGCTCCCATCTTCTCGCCCAAGGCCCTTCCACTGTTTTCCCAGGGAAGCTTCATAGCTCCAGAGGCCGGTACTGTAGTAGGATCGGAGTGGTGTACCTTCTGCAGAAGGCTTGCAAACTTGGCCTCCTCGAACACATCAAGGCTGTTGTTGGAAACAACACTGTCCGTGCCCAGGGTAACATTCACACCCTCCTCTATCATCTCCGTGACGGGGGATACGCCAGACGTAAGCTTCATATTTGAACATGGGTTATGGAC
>PUKU01000040.1 GCA_003550625.1 Candidatus Aenigmatarchaeota archaeon | reverse complement strand
CTACAAAATGATGACGGATTTAGGTTCGATTTATTTTTAAAGAAGATAGCAAACGGATTGCTTCTTTCTAAAGGGATGATGTCTAGAGCTAAATCGGTTTTTAGTTCTGGAAATTTGAATGTGCATGTGATGTCAGCTGAAGATATATTCATTTTGAAAAGCATAACTTCTCGAATCAGGGATAGGGAAGATATGAGAGAACTATATACTCACGGGTTGGATTTTGATGTGATAAAGGATGAGATCATATGGCAGAGTGATAATTCCACTAGAAAGGCCTGGCTTTCATATTTTTTCGTGGGTTTGAATGAATTTGTTGAAAGATATGGTTTTGAAGTGCCTTATTATTCTGAATTCGAAGAACTAGCTTCTGAGGAAGTTTTAAAATATAGGATTTTTACACTTCTAGAATCGGGTAATCTAAAGGTAAAGGAACTTGTTGCAGAGATCAGTGAAGATAAAGAATGGATTAGAAGTGTCTTACAAAAGATGGAAAAAGAAGGTAAGATCAGGATCATAGATGATGAGATGATCTGTAAAATTGAATGAAATCGGCTATTTAAAATAACTTTGAACCACGGTTGTAGTCTAAAAGGACGATGAGATGTTCGTTCACAATCTTTCACTTATTCTCCTCTAAAGCAAAGAAACTGCAGTGTGTTAAATGTTGACACTTCTGATGTAGACCGAGCAAGAGTTCCCTTCTGCAGGTGTAGTACTTGCATATTTTGAGGAGTGGTATCTATTGAAAGAACATCCAGAGGGATACAACGAGTACAAAGAAAAAGTTCCCTTCTTATTCCCGATCCCTCACCATAAGAAGATACCACAACCCATCTTAGACGTGTTCGTGATATTCGTTTTAGCATTTGTTTTGAATGTGATCTATGTGGAGATCATCCATTGGGTTTTCTTCTGATATAGTAATATATGGATAGATATGTTAGAATATCTAATATCGGGGTTCCGATATTCAATTGAAAATTTCTATTAAAAAAACTTAAAATACTTATTCAGTGATGTAGATTTTGGAAGGTGAATATCATGAGCAGTAAGGAATATTTTGGGAGGATCGCTGGGGAATGGGACCAGGTGAGGCAGGGATTTTTTTCTGAGGAGGTCAGGGAAAGAGCATATGAGATGGCCCAGGTGGAAAAGGGTAGACTCGCTGCCGATATAGGTGCTGGAACGGGGTTCATAACCGAGGGGCTCGTGGACAGGGGAGTCAGGGTGATAGCCGTGGATCAGTCCGAGGAGATGTTGGCGGAGATGAAAAGAAAATTCAGTGGATCCCACGACATCGATTATCGAATCGGGGATGCGGAAAGTTTACCATTATTGGATGGTGAAGTAGATTACGTTTTTGCTAACATGTTCCTTCATCATGTCGAGGAACCTGAGGGTGTGATAAAGGAGATGGTGAGGATAATGAAACCCGGTGGCAAACTAATCATAACGGATCTTGACGAGCACGAGCATGAATTTTTGAGGACTGAACAAAATGATAGGTGGATGGGATTTGATAGAGATGATGTTAAAAAATGGCTCCTTTCAGCCGGTCTCAAAAACGTTCTCGTAGATTGTGTAGGGACCGAATGCTGCTCAAGTTCAAGCTGCGGCTGCCAGGACGCTAAGATCAGCATCTTTGCAGCCGTTGGTGAGACGGTCGTTTGATGTTGTGATTACCCGTCGTAGGGAAAGACCGATCCTTCGACCTCCTTCTTTGAATATTGTGATCCGATGATTACGGACAAGAATTCCGATGTTGAGTGGATAGTGTTATTTTCTAGAGCAACTCTCATCTTGATTACTTAATACTTTTTTATCGATAGAGGAGAAAATGGAAGGGTCCGAAATAATTAGGGTAAGTATAATCACGATTATTGTTATATATCGTTGACATCTATCACATCTAATCTATCTGAACTCACTTCACTTTTATCTGGAACGAATAAAAATCGTTTTTCAGCATCGAATCGTGAAAGTACTTCTTCTGCCCTATTCACATCTTTCCTGCTCACTTTATCTTTCCATTTTACCTCACCTATGATCTCCGGTTTTTTGAATCTAAGGAGACACACGTCGATATCATAATCTGGTTTTTCTACAACAGATTGATCCAATCCATGTTTTTGGGCTAGATGTTCTCTCATGGTGCTTTCGATCAGATGTGGGATCACGTCATCAGCTATACGTTGGATCTCCCTTCGTGTAGGGTTCCTTTCAGATATGTTATAGTGCTCATCTGCATAATAATAAAGATGAGTCAATGCTGAGGAATGAGTGTACTTATACCTGTTCTTATTGAATATCTTAATTTTTTTCAAAACTCCAAATTCAACCATGTTGACAAGATACTGCTGTACAAGACTGGGATCATTTTTACTTATCATATTATGTGAAAACATGTGATCAGCGATCTGTCCGGAACCTGTTTTTCCTGCTGATATCGCCCTGAGTATACCTTCATATATCGATGACAGCTGCCTATTTTCTTCCCTAAATATCTCCCCTACAAGAGCTGGGATCGTTTTTAAAGAGCCTATAAGGATATCAGTTAGTATATTCCTTGCACTTTTTCTTTTATCCACGTAATCTATGGTTATGGGTTCTCTGAGTATCATAGATAGTTCCATGAGCTCTTTTTTTGAATCTTTAATATCTTTTATAGTATCCGAAGTGTTTTTTAGACTTATAATAGGAACTGGGACTTCTGCAAAAAGGCCCATAAGAGGGGATCTTTTCCCTATCATCTTTTTTGATAGGGATAATGTGGAAGATACCAGTATAAGTCTCCCATCTTTTCTCATGCTGTGGAGCAGATCGAAAAAATCATCTCCTAAACGGTGAAACTCGTCCACGACTAGAGTCTTTCCGTTGGCTAATTCTCTCTGAAGTATCTCCTCAAAAGTATCGTAAGTCATATTCTTCATCCGGTTGTCTTTTTCCGAGAAAATAGTACGGTCTCTCTTTACGAAGAAGTACTCATCGGTTTGTATGAACTCTCTTAGAAGGAATGTTTTACCAGTCTTTCTCCTACCGTATACCATGGTCCATTTATTCATATCTTCGATCTGTTCGGTGAGTTCCGGTCTTTGAATAATCATCATTAGTATAATAGTGATTATTGTTTTATATAGTTTTTGAGTTATCCCCGTGCAAGATCGATAAAACAGCCTTATTTAAGAGATATATACGAAATTTTCCTCGTTATTTTGTCTTAATCCCATGTCATCTTCTTCAAGTCGATGCAGGTCAGGTCTTCTCTGGAGGATTCGTCCTTGAAAGATCTTTTGAGGCGATATAGTGGAAAGACCTAATCTTCTAACAAGAATCTCCACAAAGGTATATACCTGATCTTTTTACCATCGATGGTTTCTTCCCCTTCTTTTTCAGATGTGATTATAGTACCTTTTTCGAGTTCAAATTCTTTCAATGCATCTAAAAGACCGTCTATCTCTCTTTCTTCGGTTCTCGACGAGATATCACAGCAAACCTGGATGGCTCTTGTCACTTCGATACCATCCTTTATGATGAAATCACATTCTCCACCGTTTTTCCAATAGTATATCTCTCGATTCCTTTCAAAGAGATGTAAGAAAACCGCATTTTCATACACCTGGCCCTTGTTCTCACTCACGTGAAATCCAGTGGTTCCGAAGTAACCAACATCCATAATATACGTTTTCTTCGAGCTTATCTGCTGTTTTCTTAAAGAGTAATCGAATTTCGGTATAAGATCGAAAAGGAACACGTCTTCTAGATGTCCGATGTAGTTATTCACAGAATCGAGGGATAGACCGTAGGTCCTTGAATATTTTCTGGGGCTGAAAAGGAACCCTGTATTAGATACAAGATAGTCCACTAAATTTTTGATCTTTTTGTAATTGGTGTTGTATCTTTCTACGATATCTTTGTGTACTATATCACTGAGATAGTTGTTCAAGAGGGTCTTCTTCTGCATATCTGATTCTTTTAGAACGACTTCGGGTAATCCTCCCCAGTGTAGATACGTCTTCAGTGAATTTTTGATCTGGTTCTTATCTTCTCTTGAGTAAGGCGGTGAGCAAGTTGCATCTATCCAATCGAGATATTCTTTGAATGAAAGAGGGTGAACTAGGATAGTTATATTTCGACCTGTCAGGACACTAGCGTAATCCTTTTTTATTATCTTCGAGGATGAATCAGTGATGAATATCTGTTCTGCTTTTTTAAGGTCGTATAATTTTCTTAGGAAAAGGACCCATTCTTCACATCTATGAACTTCGTCTAGAAATATGTAAGGTTTCTCATCTGGATTGATGTGTTCTTGATAAGAATTGAATATCTCTTCAAAAGTTGATTTAGATAGGATAGGATCTTCGAAATTGACGAAGAGTATGCGTTTTGGGTCTTCATCTTCTTTTAAAAGGTGTTCTATGAACTGGTATAGTAAAGTTGATTTTCCACTACGTCTCATCCCTACTATCGTTTTTATCTCTTTATAAGATAGCAGTTCGTCAGCTCTTTTTGTGAGGTCTCTTTCCTTACCCAAAAGTTCCTGGTCGATCTTACCACTGGACCACCATGGATTCCACTCTGAAAGTGCTTCGATCATATTTATAATATCAATGCGGTGATTGATAAATGTTACGATAGAACAGAACAATCAAGTTGTTATTGTTACGATACATCAGAACAATTGTTGTTTTTGTGGTTTGTTGAACTCATTAAGTTTCAACTGTATCAAACACAAAGACAGAAAAACGTAGGGTGAGAGTTTCTCTTCGTGGTCTTCTATTGAGGGTATCCTGCAGGATCTGATCAGGTGCTGTTTTTCTATTATGTAGGTTATGTAACGCCTACATAGAAAAGAGGAGTTAATTGTGTAACGGATACATAGAAAAATGTGATTTATTGTGTAACGGTTACAGTGGTTTTCATCTTGTTTTGAGGATCCCGTTATGTTCATCGATGGAAAGGGAGACGTACTTCGAGATCATAATCGGGTTTTTCTACCACCATTTGATCCAATCCATGTTTTTGGGCTAGATGTTCTCT
>PUKU01000042.1 GCA_003550625.1 Candidatus Aenigmatarchaeota archaeon | reverse complement strand
TATGTGTTTCTCCTGTTGTTGGCTGATTATTTGCGGTTATTGCATATAAATATGTCTGAGGCCAATTACTTTCGTCTTTGATAATTAACTCAGGAGTAACCCCCCCATAAGAAATTGAATTTATTTCTGCATTTCTGTTATGACAGGTAATTAAAATTAAATCTCCCTGCTCAGGGTTATAATAATCATGCTCGTACGTAGAATTTGCCGAATGTTTGTGTAATGTATGGTATCCTGCTACTACCTCAAACATATCTCCCTCTAAGTGCAAACCACCCCCAGTCACTTCAACACCATCCAACTCACCCTGTTCGAAGTCGTCAGTATATAGAACTACTACATCTGGCCTTTTTATCTCCTGTATCACGTATTCCTTGTCTTGGAGAGGGCCTAACTCCCCTGTGGAAGATTCTACCCACTGGGGTTCTTGCCCTGTCACAGTAAATGACGCAAGTTCCTCAGGGCCGCCTAAAAGCTCTATTATACTAAAACCTGGGTAGTTACCACTTCTCGATTCACCATAGACTCTCCAGTAACGATAAGTCTCTGTACCAATAAAAAAATGCAGCGGCTGATCGTTATC
The DNA here is from genome assembly GCA_003550625.1 of Candidatus Aenigmatarchaeota archaeon. GTDB lineage: Archaea > Aenigmatarchaeota > Aenigmatarchaeia > PWEA01 > PWEA01 > PWEA01. The sequence goes on along the minus strand of PUKU01000042.1, from coordinate 4,465 downwards.
GGTGTGACCGCTCTCGAGTACAGTGTCCCACTCGGAATTGTCGTTTGAGCCTTCAAGTCGCCAAGAAGTATATCTCGCATCGGGAGCTGAGCGTATATTTAGTAGTCGTACCAGTGTTTCCTCTCCTAAGTCTACGGAGACCCACTCTCCTGTCAGCCTCCACCCAGGAGTCCAGTAGGTATTGTTATCTCCATCAAATGCCTTATCTGCTTCGTGACCTGAGTCCTCATCGGACGCGTCGTACGCTTCCTCACCCAAGTCTTTACCTACGTCATACATCTCTACCTCAGGGTCTCCAATGATGTTCTCGGTAAACTTAATGTGAATTCTTATTCCGTCGCTTTTCTCGAAATTAGGCATTCCAAATCGCCTCCACTTCAGGGGGATCAGCCAGTACACGGTGCTCAATCAGGTTTGTTGGCGTGAACGATTCAGTAAAGCTACCAACTTCTTGCTCTGCCTCACCGTGCAGCCCGTTTTCTGTGTAACTTACTGTTATATCGCCTTCGCTTTCATTGAAGTTAGCAGTTGAAATTAACCACTCACGTGTACCTATAAAACTAGTAATAGGATCAGGCCATGGGTCTCCATCTGCAGTCGCGTAAGTTTCATAAGTCCCAAGTGTGTCCTGTACTGTCACCTGACCTTCATGGTCTTCCGTGTTCTGTATCCCGTAATCAAACGTAACTTTAATCTTATGTCCCCAGCTGTACCAGTCGTACGATGCTGAGATCATGACGCCATTTCCAGGAGCAGTTGTAAATGTTATTGTTCCTGTATCGTAGTCAATAGTGTAATCAACATCTCGTGTTTGTTCTGTCCCATCAAGTTCTACTGTTTCAGTGTTCTCCTTTACAGGATACCATCCAGTCTCAAACTCAGTAGTCTCTCCGTCTCCTGCAGTAATATCACTCATTGTCTGCGTTGCAACCGACTCCACGTTTTCTACGCTTATTGGTTGTGTAGCACCACCCCAATAAGTCCGTACTGTGTAATCAGTAATTGTAGAATTAATGTATTCTGCATCATGTTCGCCCCACTGCCATCTATCTTTCCAGTGTGCCTCATTCTCAGTAGGAAAGGGACCTGTTCCAACCACTGTGAACATAATTGGGTTAAGATCAAGCACATAGTCAGTAATAACATTGTCAATTGTCTCGCTTGGGATTCCCATCCCTGCCCAGTTACGCTCTGTCCCCAAGAGGTAGATCTCATCTAGGTCGTCCTGTACCAAAAGAAGAAGTCTGTAGTCGTTTGTGCGAGGAGCGCCGATGTTCACGGGATTATCAGGAATCTCCACACCCTCTATGGAATCAAGCACCTCTTCGCCATGCCAGTGTGGCCCGTCGCCTACCTCGGCAGCTTTGTATTGTCTGTACCTGATCTCTCCATCACGGATATAGATAGCAACCAGGCCTTGATCAAGTTGTGGGTGTCTGACGTTCTTCCACCCTCGTGCTGCTACTACCTTGCTCACACCGTCGCTAGCTAGTGTAATCTCTTTCCCAGCCCAACCGTGCCTGGTGAGGAGTGAGCCATCCGGCCTCACATAGAACACCCAAGGGTCTTCATCGATGGTTATTGGTCTAAATCTCCACGTCAGAGTTTCCTCTCCGTATTCACCTTCAACTTCACGAACCTCGATCCATATACAGTCAAACTCAATAGCTACAGAGGTTGCAGCACCCAAGGATCTCACGTGCGTCCAGTACGCAGGACCAGCTGCTGTCGTAGGTCGAAAAGACTCCGACATCCGTGCCTCTCCGCCCTCGATGTAAACCATACAAGCACGTATAGGGGGTTCTTCAACTTCGGGGCGTTGAACGGTAATGTCTACTTCGCTAAGTGCATATAGGAATCGACGCCTAAGAGTTGTTGGTACCCACATTTACTCAACCCCCAGTGCTGGTTTATTCGCATCTAGTCCGTACAGTATCCTAAGAGCCATTCTATCCTCAATCTCCGATATAGCATCCTGCACAGGAATCACCCGACGTATCATGATAATATCGTCAATTCCTACGTCTTGGCCGATGTCGTCCGTCTCGACGGAGAATACTACATGTCCTAAAGTGACATTTGGTCTAATAGGAACTAAGTGCTCAAAGATGAACCAGCCATTCTCTTTATCGTACACTGTGTCTTGGAAACAGAAGATAAACATATCATGACCTTCAACACCATAGTGAGTTGTAACCTTAATGTAGAACTTCACTGTAGTATCGTCAGGTTCTAAGTCTTCACTAAACTTAAATCTTGCATAGACGTCGAAGTTATCGTAGGCAAGCATGTAAGGAAAGGAAATTATTTGTTGGTACATAATCGCGTTAGGTGCTAAGCTGAAGTAGTAATCGCCAACAGCGCCATTTGGTTGTACAGATACATTGGTGTGTGTCCAACCTTCCATCGTCCCTGTTCCTGCGTCTCCATTATTTATTAGATTGACTTCTGGCATCACGACACCTCCACGACTCTGTAAAGATCATAGCTCTCTTCTACTCCACCATCGTAGCTCAACCTACGTCGGATTATGTTTGCTGTCTCATCCTGGATTTTATCAGAAGGGTCGGATAGACTAACAGTGTTGCCTGGTATGACAGCAGGATTCCCTCTCACACTAGCCTCAATAAACCGATGAGGATCAGTAACCAACTCAACAATAAGATCCAACGTGTCAGAAACTAATTGGTCATCTTGCATCAGGTTGTTCTCAATATGCAACTCCCTCTTCTCGATAGTCTCTTCTAAATCCTCATCCACTTTCATGTGTCTTGTATGTGCCTTCTCAATTGGTAACCCTGTTGCTATTACAGTAACTTCTTGGTCTTCTTCGTCACTATTGCTCAGGGTACAAGACATGTCTACACTGGTGGTTAGTATGTCGCTTATTGAAACTGTGTTGTTGGTATCTTCAACTGTGATCCTCTCAACGAGAGCTACCGGAGACAAACGATAACTAGCTCTACTTAACTCCGCCGATCCATTACCAGGAACCTCTTTACTTATACGGAGTACGTCCTCACTCGGACGTATAGTTGGGCTTGACTGAGTCAGCTGCACTCTCGTGTAAGTTCCCCTCATCTCTGTAGGTACATGGATAGATGTGATTTGGTCTTCGTCCGTAAACGAAAACACAACGTCATCCTCTGTAAGTATGGATACCGGTCTAAACTGGATACGCCCATCCCTCGCCATATCGACAAAAGCAATACCGTGGCAGATCTCTTGCAACACATCTTTAAGTTTGCCTTCCGGTGCCCATCCTACTTTTATTGGTACTTCCAAACCTTCATCGATTACGTAGTCGCTTGTGGTCAAACCAATCGACCCGAGTACCAAAGAAAGAAAGTCAGCGAAGGTCGTGTCCCGCGATGCCCGCAACCCCGGGACATACAACTGTCCCCATTTGTAGAGGCTGTCATAACAAGGCACTTGTACCTCCATCCTCTCTGAGCGCGCTCTCCAGTCTCGTACCCAAAAAGTGCCAAGGCTTACTCCTTCAATTTCTTCATCATCTCTCTTTAGACCTAGGTAAGGCTTTACTAGCACGTTAGGATTCAACTTACCGTAGTATTCGCTTTCGTCGTTCGTGGGTGTAAACCGTCTGTTGTCGTTAGACAGCGTAAATTCAAACTCATTTGAGGAGATAACCCCAATAGGATCAGTTCCTGGTGAAGCTATCTCCTCGAGTAAGTCAAAGCGCATTACATCCTCTTCAGTCAACGTAGTAGGATCTTCTTCTGGTCCATCAAAGTAAACATCAAGCTCGACGAACCACTGTCGTGTCCCAGCGTTAACTGCATCCTTGAATTGCTGGCTTACGTGTTCAATTGGATTAGGATCTGTAACTCTTATCACCAGCACTCACTACCTCTCTATTATACTGAATTCTACGTCGGTCCATATCCATTGCCCTTTGTGCATCTTTTCTCTACGATGTACTCTACTGGGTATAGCACCGACATAAGCAGTCATTGTTTTCTGTTCTTGACCTTCTGTGTACTTGACCTCAAAGAACATCTCCTCAGTATCAAGCAAGCCCAGTAAGTGATTTAAGTCTTTTTCTGCAATAACGTTATACCTGAGTTGCAACGTTCGTTTCTTGGCTACTAAGTCCATATGCATCTTACCGTCGGCCGTTCTACCTGCCTTTGTCAGGTTATAACGTTCAATGGTAGTCTCGTGAGGAGTCTTAATTTTTTGGTCGTTTATTTGTATGGGATCGTAGGTCATGCAGTGCTACCTCCCATCCGGTTTTCTTCATCCATTCTCACTATTTTCATTCGTCGCTCCAGCTCCCGCAATCCGCGCTCGTCCGCGACGAGTGTACCAACAAAAAGAGGTTGGCGGCTATCGCCCGCCCCAGAACCGCTCATCTGTTCGGCAAGGACCTTGGCAAAAGGACGTAACGCATTTTCGTCTAAAGGTACAACAGCTTCTGGTCTACTGCGACTACCGTGCATCT
>PUKU01000074.1 GCA_003550625.1 Candidatus Aenigmatarchaeota archaeon | reverse complement strand
CTAACGTGATTTCCCCTGTTTTTTGGTATTTGTCGCTTCCTTGATCTGTTTTTCTGATACAGGGCCCTGCCTCAAAACTTTCAGATCACCGTCTTCTATCTTTACCAACGTAGAGGGATCGTTTTCAGCGAGTTTTCCACAATCAACTATAAAGTCGGTGTTCTCTCGTATGAGGAGCGATATATCCTTCACAGAGTAGTTGTTTTTGGCCCCAGAAAAGTTTGCAGAGGTCGATACAATAGGAACCTCAGATTCCTCGGAAAGCCTTCTGGCTATTTTGTTTGATGGGATTCTAAAGACAAAATCATGGTTGAGTACGTCCGGTACATTATCCCTTTTTTCGGCTACTACCGTGATAGGACCCGGCATTAGTTCTTTGCATATCCTTCTTTCCGCTTCGCTCAAAACACAGTATTTCTCGGCCATCTCCAGAGAAGAAACTATACATGTGAGTTTTTTGCCTTTATCCCTTTTCTTTATTTCATAGATCCTACCCACAGCTTCCTTGTCCAGTGCATTCGTCCCCAGCCCATAGCAGGTTTCCGTTGGATATATGCACACCTTACCTTCCTTTATCATCCTCCCGACTTCTCTCAAACAGTTTTCATCGGGATTTTTTATCGTGAGGGTCATCAAAAATCCACATCCTCTCTTTCCATCCAGTCGAAATATTTGTCGCAGTCGCCAACGGGACCACCCTCGATTATATTTACTATGGTACCAACTGTATCATCCACGGTTTCTTCTGTGGTGTTCAACGAATAAACGCTATCTTTACTGTCTCTTGCCTCGTACTCTATTACTCCCGATATCTCTGCCTCGACGTTTTCTTGAACCTTGTTCTCATCCCATCCCTTTTTCTGAAGCCGTTTTTTTAGTTCCGATGGTTTACACCTGAGCACAAAGACCATATCGGAATCGAGAAAGTGTGAAAGATGACCATCCATTACACAGCCGTCCATTTCAGAGGTCTCCTCACGCAGTTTTTTCACATCTACAATATCCGAGTTTCTTTTTTTGTCGTGTGAAATTATACAGTCCTTCTCTCTCGCCAGGTCGTTCACGGATACATATTTCAGACCGATCCTTCTCGAAAGTTGTTCTGATACTGTTGTTTTACCCGTTCCCGGGGTTCCTGTTATAGATATCTTCATGCTATCGTCACCATAATAATCAGTTCGTTTTGATTTAAAGGTTAAAACGCTACAAACTTATTAAAATATGGACCCAAAACCTGATAGGGGTAATATGGTAGAAGTTTGGACCGAAAAATACAGACCGAGGACACTTGATGATATAGTGGGTCATGAGCATGTAGTACAGCGCCTGATGGCGTTTGTAAAGGACGAGTCTTTACCCCATCTGCTTTTCACGGGGCCTGCGGGTACAGGTAAGAGTGCATCCGCCCTTGCAGTTTCAAGGGATCTCTTTGGGGAGAGATGGAGGAACAATGTACTGGAGTTGAATGCTTCTGATACCAGGGGTATAGATGTTATAAGAAATCAGGTTAAGAACTTTGCTCGATCAAAGGCTGTTGGCGACGTTCCTTTCAAAATAATAATACTTGACGAAGCCGATGCGCTTACTCCAGAGGCACAGCATGCTCTGAGAAGAACAATGGAGAACTATACAGAAACGGCCCGTTTCGTGCTCATATGCAACTATTCTAGCAAGATAATAGATCCTATACGTTCAAGGTGTTCTATATTCCGCTTCCCTAGGCTTGACGAGGAAATGGCTTCGGATCTTCTGGAGAAGATATGCGAAAAGGAAGGAATTGTATATGATGAAAGCGGCCTTGGAGCTATATTTTCTGTTACGAGGGGTGATCTGAGAAAGTCGATAAATCTACTCCAGTCTGTTTCTGCGACAGGTAAGGATGTCACAGAGGAGGTAGTCTATGAGGTTTCTTCCCAGGCCAAGCCACATGCAGTAAAGAAGCTTCTTGAGGAAGCGATCGATGGCAACTTCCTGGATTCCAGGGATAAGTTGCAGGAGCTACTTCTGGAAAAGGGCATATCCGGGATAGATATATTGAAGGAAATCCATAGGCAGGTTTATGATCTTGATATAGACGAGAGCAGAAAGGTCAGGCTTATCGAGAAACTTGGCGATTATGAGTTCCGTATTGATGAAGGTGCCGATGAGCAGATCCAGCTTGAAGCACTTCTGGCACAGTTCGCGATTTCATGAGTTTATTTCTACTTCAAAACTTCCTGATTCACCGGGTGGTATAGGGTCTTCGCCTTCTATCTGTTCTACATCTGATCCAAGTTCGCCCTCGTAAAATACAACTATTTCATCGGATGGTATAGGGAACTTTCCGTTGTTGGTTATCTCTAGTGTTATTGTATTACCATCCTGCTCTATGTTTTCTATATAGAAACTTATATCATCGGAGCTTGCCATTTCTTCGATTCCCTCTCTTGTTTCATCTGAAGTTATACGTACCCATGTAAGGATACCTCCTGAAATCGACACGACCAGTAAAATAAGTAGTACAAAGGCCAGTACCGTGCTGCTTCCCTTGTTTTTATCTGTGTTCATTACTATATGCACCTCACGGTTGCCTCATCGCATACATCACCCGGGCCACATATCTTTATTATACAGAAGGTGTCTGATTCAAATTTTGCATCTATACTCATGTCCTCCTCCAGATCCACAGTTATGGTTTTTTCCTCGCCCTGTACGCCTTCCCAGCCATCGAAATACCATCCACGGTACGGATTTGCCTCAAGTTCAACTTGGCTTCCCTCCACAAATTCAAAATCGCATTCGTAGTCCCGTGGTTCGCATTCTTTTACACCGTTTGCTTTCACCGAACCCCATCCATCTATTTTGATTGTTAGTGTGTTCGATTCCTTGAAAAGTGCCGTTAACTCCTTGTCTTCCTCCAGCCTGAAATCCATACCCTGTACCGTGGTATCCTTGTCACCGGTCCAACCACCGAATGCATAACCTTCCTCCGGTACAGCTTCCAGTTCTATCACATCGCCGTGTTTGAATAGGAAGTCCTCCGAGGACTGTACAACGTATGTTTGCTCGTCCTCCTCATTTTCATCGGGGAAGTTTGTGTTTCTCTGCATGCTTATATTTCCTTTGTCACCAGTCTCTATGTTTAGATCCAGTTCCCTCTGTGCTCTTATGAAGTTTGCAACAGCTTCCTTGTTTCCGTCCATGTCTATTGTGATCTCTTCGTCTTCGTATGTGTCATCATCAACAACCCAGTTTCTGAACTCCCATAGTTCTCCCCTGGATTCAGCTTCCAGGCTAACTTCCTTTTGGTCACCATCGCTGCAGTACTTCCTGTATCTGTGACATTTCGAGTATATGTGGTGCTCGCCTGGGTCATCGGGACAGCCGATGTCGGGATCCCCCTCTTCCGGTTGTGTTGTGGTTACATTACAGTCCTCCTCAAAATCACAGTATTCCATGTAACCTTGTGGATTTTTGATGCTTACATTGAGGTGGTATCTCGGTACCTCGTCGTCGGACTTAATCCAGAGCTGGTTGTTGCCCCAATCCTCCCATCCAATGTGTGTGTTTCCTGTGTAGGGCATCGAAAAAAGGAAGTGGCAGAACTCATCTTCATCACAGTCCGGCTCACCCATGTGTGGTCTTATGTTTCCTTTGTATCCACTGTGCTTGATGCAAAACTTGCCAAAATCCTCTATATCACCACTGTTGGAGGTAACTGAAATATGGGATCCGGGTTGGTTGTCGGTTAGATCAGGCTCATGGACAAAAAATATATCATAGTATTCATCCGGGCAGCCAACACCCTGATCGGTGATAGTGTACGAGAATCTCTCTTCTTCTATGTCCAGAAACTTTTCCTCCAGGCAGACCGTGTACTCCGTGTCGTATCCTGCATCAAATAAATGTGATCCATATGAATCCTTTCTCTGCATACCTAGTATAGGAGTGTAGTCGTCCGGGCAATCATTTTCTACTAAAACTGTGCTACCATCTTCTACTGCCTCGGTGAGCGCCGAGGAAATGGATACAGTAAATAGAAATAGCAGTATAAATGAAGTCCATCTGATATGTTTCGAAACCATTACCAAACTACCTCTAGTTCATATTCTCCGTTGATTTTTCCCGATCCAGTGTCCGAGGAATAGTTTCCCATGAACTCATATACACCCGTCGATAAACCAGACTGCACTACTATATATCCCACCTCGGTTTTGTTTTCCTCGAGCTTCCACTGGATCTCATTGACCTCTTCATCGAATGTTCCGCCGTGTCCTCCTGCCAGGTTAAGACCGACGGGTATCTCCTCAGTTATCTCGAGATCATCATGCTGCCCTTCTACTGTGATTGTTACTTCGGATGGACTCGAAGGTCTGATAGGACTTGATATGTTTCTCCTCACGGTTAACTCCTCTGTGTCTGTGTTCCATATGTTGAATGATACAAACAATGCTACCACCACGGAAATCACGATTACAGCCGGAATTAATTTTTTTAAGATACTGTTCTTAACACCGGTCTTCCTTTCCAGGACAATGTCAACAAGTTCGGGATCGTAGCCTGATTCTCTGAGCAGTTCTTTAATCTCATTGGGCTTTCGGCCCAGCTCTATCTGTTCCTCGATCCATTCATTTATGCTGTTCATTTTTCTCTTTTAGGAATTTTTGATTTGCGTTAGTTATAGGTTGGCACTTCTGATTAAAATAATTTCCAATAGGTTGTATTCGAAAAGTGTTCTGAACCTGTTTTCGTGGTTTGCCGTCAAGAGTTATCTATTTAAACCTGCGTCGAAGTTGAAAACCTATGAATGAAGACTGTCTTTTTTGTAGGATTGTAGATGGCGATGCACCCGTATGGAATGTTTATGAGGACGAGCACTTTCTCGCATTTTTGGATGTGAACCCGGCCTCAAAGGGCCATACACTAGTAATTCCCAAGGAGCATTACCCGGAGCTTCTTGATCTTCCGGACCACGAACTAAGGCACGCTCTTAGGGTGGTGCAGGACGTCGCTGATGGTGTTGTCGAGGCGACCGATGCCGATGGTTTTAACATACTTCAGTCAAACAATCCGGTTGCAGGACAGCAGGTTTTTCATGTTCATTTTCATATAATTCCAAGATACCACG